>DASUXH010000092.1:0-9235 GCA_036378015.1 Nitrospira sp.
GTAGTCCGTTCCGGGATAGGCATCGCCGCCGATACCAATCGCGGTCGTAATGCCGTCGGCAAACTGCGAACAGATCCAAATGATCTCGTTGGAAAGGCCGCCCGATTTTGTGATGACGCCGAACGAGCCTTCGCGATAGAGCTTGGAAAGGACCAGATTGTCGAAAGCGCCGCCGATAACGCCGAGGCGGCAAGCACCTGCCGAGATGATGCCGATGGAAGACGGGCCGTTGAACACCTTGCCCAATTTGCGCGCATGCGCCCCCAGCAACTTGGCATCCTTTTCGGGCACGCCTTCGGTAATCATGGAGACGACCTTGATGTGCGGATCGTCGAGCGCTTCCAGGCCGCCCTTCATCGCTCGGTCGGCGCCGATGTACACGAGGCTTGTGTTGATCGTGGAGTGATGTTTGGTGGCGTCTGCGATGGTCTTGTAGACGGGAATGGCGATGAGCCCGCTGCCGTAGGGGATTTCGTTGGTCTTGCCGGCGTCCGGCGGATACACAAAGGCTTCGACGTTGAGCGGCCGCTTCACCAGGTAGCAAAATTCCGCCATGCGCCGGGCGGCGTTCACGCCCGCCTGCCCGCCCTGAATGACGACGCGCGTGTCTTTGTTGGCCAGAATACTCATCGGAATCTCCCTTTCCTTCAGTACCGAGCGCTCAGTGCTGCGTGCTGAGTCGAAGAGCAAAACGCGCTCAGCACTCAGGACTCGTCACTTACTTATGAAGCGCCTTGTCGACAATGTCTGTCAGCGGGGTGTTGCGGTCGAAGACGTTGATGTCAAATCCTTCATCTTTCAGCGTGCGCATGGCATCGAGGCCTTCTTTTTCACGCGGCCCGCCGCGGCGCACCCAGATCCGCACATTTTTGAGTTTGCCATCGGCCTTGGCCTTCCGAAAGCCGTTGATGATGCCGCCGAAGGTCTTCTTCACGTCCGTGAAATTGGCGATGGCTCCGCCAACGATGATGTTCTTGATGCCGGGCAGCGAGCACACCTTTTCGGTGAGTACTTCGACGGCCCAGTCGGGCGGATCACCGGAGTATTCGGCATAATTGGCCAATTTCCCGCCGCGCGCGACCACTGCATCCGAGTAATACACGCTGGCGCCGCCTCCGGCCGGAAGCATCGCCGTATCGCCGCCGGGGATCTCGATGAATTTCACCGACCCCTTGATCTTGCTGTCGACCGCCATGACTTCTATTTCGTCTTTGCTGTACGCCCGGCCGAACTCGGCGGCGAATTGAAAGTTCCAATCCGGATGACGGAACTTGGCGTCGCCGTCGAGCAGCGTCACCGCATCAAGCGCCACCAGCTCGCCGTCGCTTTCCCGGGTGACGACCGGATTCACTTCCAGATACTGTGCGTCTTCGTTGTCGAAACAGGTGAACATCTTTCCGGCAAAGTCCGCTACTTTCTTGACGAGGGGCCCGGAAAATCCGGCATCCTTGGCGAGCTTCTCCACCGCGTCCGGCGTCGGGTGCTGGCCTACTTCCAGAGACAAGCGCTTCACGCGGTCCCAATTCGATTCGACTTCGATGCCTCCGCAATTGGCGACGAGGATTTCGCTTCCCTCGCGGGTGGATTTGACCGCGCAATAATATTCTTCCTTGTGGGGAATCATTTCGGAGACGATGACCTGGGAGACGGTGATGCTGCCGACTTGCCGGCCGATCATTTCCTTGGTGGCGACAATGGCGGCATTCAAATCGAGCCCCACTTTCACGAGCCCGAGTTTGAACCTCGAACCGAGCGCCTCATGGGCCTTGGCAACCAATTTCGATTGTTTCATCCAATCGTTGGCTTGACCGAGTTTGGCAAGTTCGTCTGCTGAGGTGACCACGACATAGTTGGGAACATGGATGCCCCACTTTCTCATCAGTCCCATTCCGGGACCTTCCAGCACCTTGGCCATGGCATCGCTCCTTGGGGTATGAAGACACGTTGTAAAGGGAGACGGATTGTAGCGAAACCGCGGAGATGTCTCAAGACACCAGAGGTCCTAAGCGGTGAGGGATCAAAAGGCCTAGGGCTGTCCAAGGGATCGCAGGACTGCGCTTAATTCTGTGTATTTTCACGGCCTTGCCTAGGAGTCTCCCTGGGCCTTTGAGCAGAAGCTTTATTCAGACCGTCTCCTCGGTTGGCACTTGGGACAGAAAAATGAACTGCGCTCGCTCTGAAGGCGCTTGATGACCTTTCCGCAGCGATTTGGGCAGGGCGCTCCCTCCTTCCCATAGACGAGGTGGTGGCGCTTGAATGTGCCCTCGCTGCCATCGGGTGCGAAAAAATCTCGAACACTTGAGCCGCCACAGGCAATGGCCTCTTTCAGCACCTCCTTGATCACATCGTAGAGCTGCTCGATTTTAGAAACAGAGAGGCGACTGGCTCTGGCGTTCGGATGAAGGCGGGCGCGAAATAGGATTTCGTTCGCATAAATGTTTCCGATTCCTGCGATCAGTTGCTGATGCATGAGAAGCGGCTTGAGCCGGCCGGAGCGCCCCTTCACGATCTTGAGAAATTCATCCCTGGCCACGGTCAAGGGATCGCAGCCGAAGCGCCGGGCAAGATACGCATCGAGGCCCCATTGATCGAGCAACGACAGCCTCCCGAACCGTCTGGGATTCCAATACCGCAATTCCGATTCATGGGCGCCCGCAAACGTCATACGGGCATGGACATGCTGAGGAAACCTCGGCCGCGCAGAAGAAAAGAGGAGTAGACCAGTCATGCCGAGCTCGGCCATGATGTAACGGGTTTCCCCATGCCGCTCGAGACCCAGGGCCACGCTCTTCCCAAATCGCTTGGCCGAAATGAGCACGGATCCGGGATACCAACCACGTTCGGCAAAGCCCTCGCGGACGATATCGGCCCGACCAATCCACGTATCAGTCAATATCGCCCCGCATAAGCGAGCACGGACTTGTCTGGCAATGACTTCAGCCTCGGGAAGTTCCGGCATGGGAATAATTAGGCCATCCGGTGCTGAGAAAAGGCAATGGGTTCTGAGTTCGCTAGTTCTGAGAGGCTTGGCAAAGTTGGAGGACCTGTTTGATCGTCGCCTGAATATTGGGCAACGGACAGGCTGCGGGCCGTCGAGTCATGATGAGCTGAAGCACGTCGGGATAGGCCATGTTGTGCACACAACAGAGATAGGCCATGACGACCGAAACTGAACGACCCATCCCCGCCCGGCAACACACAAGTACACGATTATCCTGATGGTGGCGAGCGATCCACTCGATCGCGAGTTTTAACGACGCCGGATCTGCTTCGCCGAACTCTTTGAACGGAATTCTTTCATAGATGACGCCGGCAGGAGGATCGGGGGTGAATTCCTGGGCCACCAGCAGCACGGCGCCGATATGAGCCGGAGGCTTCTCGGCCTCGTAGATATTTCCCACAAAGAGCGTATCCGTAATCTGATGCATGGAACCAGTATTAGAGAGGATCGCCCTGAGGTCAAGCAGAAAGGTAGAGGGCGTCTGTTGCAGTGGGGTTTTTCGCGACGTTATACTCCGGGTGAGAGGGAAAGACCGTGCCTGGACCGACCGTTCAAGAAGTCGAGCAGAGACTGGGGGCCGCGAAATGCGCCATCTGCAAGCAATCTAGCTTCGGCATTGATCAACGTTTCATGCAGTCGGACGGCGAATGGCGGGGGGTGTGTAAGAAGTGCTTTTACAGTTTTCCCGTCTATACCGATATGGAGTTCTATCTCCGCACCCAACCGGACATCCCCTATCATCTCAAAGAGATCTCCTGTACAGCCTGTAATCACCGAGGCGTCAGCCTGGATTTTCGAGCCACCATGTCTGTCCGGGAATCGATCTATTTCGTCACGTGCGGCAACTGCAAACGGCAGTTCGCCGAAAAGTCGTCGTTGGAGGCGTTCGAATAATTCGCGTTCTTCCCAACCCCCTGGTGTATAATCCGATTATGGTAGATGATCCCAAACAGCCGAAGCCTTCCGAAGAGCCGGAGCAACCCAAAGCCCGCAAAGAAATCCCGCTCATCTCTGTGCCGAACGATCGCGACATGATTGCGGAGGAGATGGAAGAACTCTTCGAGGAAGATAAGGTCTCACATCAACACGGCTCATCCGAACCGGAAGCCGACTAGCTCTCCCTTCACATCAACCACCAAGCGGGCGCCGTCCGCCTCTACACTTCCCGCCGCAGTAGCTCCTAAGTAGGAGCCATCAGCGCAACTCCAATAGCGAAGCGTCAGGCGCCTTCTCGCTGGACCAGGCGGCCGATTTTCCCCGCGAGATCTCGGGCGAGATGCCGCTGCATGACGGTCCTCGTCTCGGGATTTGCGCTGAGGAACTTCTTCAGCGTTTCTACCTGCCAACACATGGCGCGCACCGATTCGACGGTCACCGCATCGACACTGGATGGGATGCCGCTGAGGATGAGCGCGGACCCGACAAAATCGCCGGACTCCAACTCACCGAGCATGTGGCCCTCCTTCGTGATGCGCACCTTCCCGCGGACAATAAGTGACACACAGTCGGGCAGCTTCCCTTTTTCTATCAGGCGGTCCCCTGCATCACTCCTGATCCAGGAGCCGATGCTGAGTACCTGAAGAACTTTTCGAGCAGGTAAGTCCGGAAAGGCCAGCTGGCGAATTTCCTCCTCTTCAGCCGTGAGCTTGACCGGGCGCCGTTCCAGGATGAGAAGCCACGATTGGAAAAGATTGATCGCCGCGAAAACTCCACTCCACGCGAGCGGCGCCCACAGAATCGTCGGCTGCATGACATAAAATGGAATAGCAATCACTGAGGCACCCACCGCGAACAGCCGCAGCCAGAGGACGTCGCGAACGCTGTATGCGATCAACAGCAGGATGTTCGCTGCGTGAATAAAATAATCTGGAGTGAAGACGCCCATGAGTTGTGCTCGGATGACGAGGTCACGCCGGTCTGACGATCTCGACCATTGCCTCGGCAGGAATTCTCCCCAGTGCCGATCCTTCCTTTCCCTTCAGGCCTTCGATCCGTACGATGGTTCCGCGCTGACACTGGTCCCATGACGAATTGCGGTCCGATTGTACACGATCCAATCGGCCGACTTCGGACCGTCCCAGCTCATTGCACAGCCAGGCCCTTGTGTCGCCTTTCAATTTCCGCAATTCGCTCACCATTCGAAATGTGTGTGGACTGCGGTCCGCGACCGTCCGTCCGTCGGTCCTCAACAGGAGATATGAAAATTTCAACGCGTCCTTGATGAAGCCGACTTCGCGATCGATCTGCCGGATCCATGATGGGGCTTCCCACGCGCGTTCCTCGTGGCACCAATCGTCCGGGTCGAGCAAGGCTGGACAATTTCTCTCGTGAAGACAGGGGCTATAGACGGTGCACCGACTCTCTGCAAGCAACTGATCACGGACGCGATGCAAGGCCCGGGACGTCTCGCGTAGGGCGGGCTCCAGGAGCATGAGGGTCCCATGCGGTGTGAGCCTTGTGAGCAAATCAGCGATCAGATTCGACCGCTCCGCGGTCGCCTGCTGTGTGAGGCCGAACAGTTCGTTGAGGCAGTTGGCGACGATGATCACATCGTAAGGTCCTCTTTGGGCGACGTCATTGCTCCAGCCTCGGGAGGGACGCGCGAGATCGCCCTGTCGAAGGATCAACTTCTCGTCGGCGATGCCGATCCGGCGCGTGTAGGCAGACCACAGGGATCGCGCTTGCTTCAGCGCCTGTTCGGACCCATCGACGGCAACAACGGTCAGTTTTGTGAGGGCTTCAGAATCATGCTGGTTGAGCCAGTCAAGCACCGCCATGGCACCGGTGCCTGGTCCGGCGCCGAGATCAAGCACCCGGAGCGGCCGATCGTCTGGAGGTCTCGACCAGTCGTCGGGCAGTTCATTCAGCAGGATTTGAATTTTACAAAGGTTGACGGGGAAAAAATAAGTAAGATACGCCGCCCCTAAGGCTCGATCGTTCAAGTAGTCGCTTCCGAGTGCAGAGCGCCCTTTCGTGAAGAGCCGTGAGAGTTCGGCGACGGCCTGTCCCCGCCCCTGTTCACCCCGCTCAAGAATTTCTGCCAGGAGTCGTGAGAGCCGAACAGGCTCCTTGCCTTGGAAAGCCGTCATAGCCTAGTGTATGCTGACCTTGCGGAGGAGGACAACCATGACGGATGAAATCCTGAAGGCCTACAAAGAAGTCGAATCGGCCGTGGAACGCTACATCAAGCTCCTCCATGACCATGTGACGATGCTACAGAATGTGGAGCCACCCGGCTCCGACAAACTCGTGCGCATGACGGCGGGGTCGAAGGCCATGACGGACAGCGCGGCGATCTATCTGTCCTATGCCAAATATGTGGCTTATGGCATGCCGAACAGCGAAGAAATGATCGAGGACGAGATTCAGGGCTAGATCGCTTCCAAGGTGAAAATGAAAGAGCCCGTCAGGATTCAATCCTGACGGGCTCCGTGTCTTTCACGTACCTCTGTTAGATGCTGCGCATGAAGTGGGCCACTTCCTCGGGATTCACAGCGCCACCCATGATCTGCGACATCGCCACGTTGGTGGATTTCTTGCCGGTCAGGCCGGATTCGACTTCGTCCACGATCAACTCCACCGGCATCGACTGACCTCCATAGACGCGTGGGCCGCCGATGATCTTGGCTTTGGAATATCCATAGATCGCGGTGGCCACTTCCTTCGCCAACCATCCCACATAGTTGAACTCCGGTACGACGATAAGCTTGACGTTTCCGCACAACTGACGGAGTTCCTGCGTGGGGAAGGGGCGCAGTGAACGGACCTTGATCAATCCAACCTTCAAACCCTTTTCCTTGCAGAGGCGCACCGCTTCGCGTGATTGCGCGCAGGCGCTTCCCGACGCGATAATGACTGCGTCGGCGCCCTCTACGTTTTCCGCGGTCAGCATACCGCCCATATACTTGGTGATGTACTTCCGCGAACGTTCCACGGCAGCCCAGACTTCCTGCTGCCACACCGCATGGATGTTGTAGGCCATGAAATTGGACTTTTGTACCGGGGCATCGCGGGAGAGACGGGCGGGAGGATTCTCCGCATCAAGCACAGGAACGGCGCCCCGCCAGGCTTCGCGCGGCGGAAGCTTCATACTGCGATCCTGCATGCGCACATAGCCGCGGGCATGCGTGACGAAGAAGCCGTCGCAGCACACGCCGACCGGCAACGTCACATCGTTCTTTTCGCTGATGGTAAAGCCAGCCATGATGAAATCGAACATGTCCTGCTGATTCTCGGCATGAAATACGATCATGCCGCAGTTCAACAGATAGGCGACTTCAATGTTGTCGGGTTGAATCGCCAACGGCGCGTTGACGACACGGCAGGTGAACATTGCGACCGCCGGCAACCGGTGACCAGGCCATGAGGCAATTCCTTCCATGCCTCGCAAGGTTCCGGGTCCGGCCGTTGCCGTAAAGCAACGCACACCGGCGCGGGAGCCGCCGGCGATAGCCGCCATGACGCCAACCTCTTCTTCGCCGCGATAGTATTCCTTCACATAGCCTTCGCCATAGAGCACGCCGACCAATTGCATCGTCTCGCTCTGCGGCGTGATGGGATAGGCGACAGCCAAGTCGACGTTCGAACGGCGGATAGCTTCCTTGGCGGCTTCGCTGCCCGTGATGAACTCTTTGGTCCGGGGCGCTTCATGGAACAGGTACTCCGGCGTCACAATCTTTTGCCGTTTGGCCTCCGCATGCGGATCCTTTTTCCCGTCCACTTTCGGAGCTGCGACGCTGGTGATCGGATCACCCTGAGGATTGGTCTTTTGTTGCGCCTCTAAAGCTTCACTCATGATGGCACCTCATTAGGCAGGATGTTGATCCCTGAATAAACCCGCGCGACTAGCCTTCTCGTTTCATGTGTTCCGCGGAATGACCGAACATCGCTGCGCTTCCCGTTCCGCCGGGCGACGGAGCAAACGTCACGGGATTGGTATGTGTCTTCCCGCCGTGTACTTTCGACTGCGTTCCGGTAAAGCGGACGTTCTCGCCGTTCGTAGGCAGCTTGATGCCCATCTCCTCACGGACCTTTTTAAAGATCTGCGCGACCCGTTTGATTTTTGCCGTATCCGAGTCCCGGATCGTAAGCATCGCGTCTTCATGACCCTGCTCCGCGCAGATGGCCATCGTGCAGCAGTTCGTTCCTGCCCGGATCATTTTCAACGTCAGATTCGCATAATGGCAGTGGACGCCGATGAAAATACAGGCCTCGATCTTGTTGCCCCAGATCGTCAAATTCGGGTGGTTGGGATTGATGACTTCTTCCGGATCGATCTTGGGGTACTTCGGCCGGTAATCCGGCATGGGGATAATCATGACTTCCGGAATCTGCGCTGCAATTTCGAGCGTGGCCTTGGCTTTCTCCACTGCATGGTCGTTCCAGGCCCAGAGCAGCAAGGGGCCAGGGAAGATCGTCGCGTTCGGGCTGGTTAACATCTTCCGGGCCATCTCTTCGATGACTTTTTCCTCGTTCGGCTCGAGTAGCCCGTAAAACAGCCCTTCCCCTGGATCCGGTAACGCCACGCCTAGCTGAGCGGCGGACGGAGGATGAAACCCTGCCGGTCCTGGAACAATGATCTTCTCTCTCGTGTCTTGCGTCGTTGTAGCCACGCCCTTACCCCTTTCTGGATACCCTCAGCTTACCCGACGACGGGACTCGCCAACACAGCCGTCGTGCTCTTTTCCCCGTACGTCACGTTGTCGGTCAGCGCTGCCTTGGGCAGCTGATCGATCATGATCATCTTAATCGCGTTGTTCTTGGCCATGTTGTCGCAGACCCACACGCATTGCGCGCAGCCTTTGCACCGATCCACTGCCACATAGGCGGACCCATACTTGAATCCCTGACCCTTTCCCATCTCTTCGCTGTACAGAATGGTGTTGGCTTCCGGGCAATACTGCGTGCAGAGCTTGCAACTCTTGGAGGCACAGATTTCTACGCTGATATCGGCTACGAGATACATGGTGCTCCTTTATGCGCTTATGCGCTGGCCGTCGCGACCGGCTCTTCCACGCGCTTGGCGTCTTTTGACGCCCAGCCGTGATCGACGGCGTAGTTCCACCCCGCCCGCATCACAGCGACATTTTTATCAATCAATTCTTGCTTCTTCTTGAATTTCCGCTCGACGACACTGTCCAATGCCGCGGTGCCACCCGAGACGACGAACCCTTTGCCGAGGAATCGGTCTTTCACCGCCTGCTCCAACCCTATCATGTTCGTCAGCCCCGTGAT
>DASUXH010000093.1:0-9525 GCA_036378015.1 Nitrospira sp.
AAGACTTCGACGGGCACCAACGTTCCCCTGCCTGGCAACACATCGACCTGGTCATCGTAGTCGGATTGCCTCATGGCCGATGCATCGGTCTGTTCGGTCATGCGAAGCCGGCGGTCCAGTCGAAGACCCGCGACCATGCGGTCCCGGCGCTCGCCATCCACGATGGTCGAACCGACGATCGCACGGTCCAAAGATTCACTGCACGCGACGAGCTCGCCGACGTACCCGTCATCGATGGAGACATCGTTGTTGAGCAGAAGGACGAAGTCTCCCGCCTTTGCCCGTTCCATGATGTCCGCCACACCGACGACATTGGCGCCGGTCCACCAGAGCTGTCCGTCACCGTGAAGCAGCCTTACTCGGGGAAACCGGCGCCGTACTTCCTCTGCCGTGCCATCCGTCGATCCGTCATCCACCAGCAACACCGCGAGATCGCCATGCCGTTGCCGTTCAAGGCATTCGAGCACCTCGAGCACCTCAGGCTTATTATTATGCGCAGGGATCAACGCGTGGACCATCGCACTGCCTTGTCGGAATGACCGTTGCCGACTGCGGAGCCGTCAAGGTGCTGATCGGTGAGCGCCGGTCTTCGCACCGGCATCTGGAATCCCATCCCCGCCAGGAAACGGCCAACCTCGAGGGCGAGGGGGCCAAAGCGCTCGACCATCCAGGATTGGTAATCCGAGAACAGCTTCCGCTGCTCGAGTGCAGAGCGCATCAAGCCGCGAATGGCCGTCACGCCTGCGCGAAGACGCGAAACCCGGTCTCGAAACGAGGTCGGAGGGTCCAACCGGCACGCCACCTGTCCGGTCACGAACCACCGGCTCAAATGATAACGGAGCGTCATTTTTGCGCTCGTCACCGCGTGGTAGACGATCAGGTCCGGGGCATACAGGAGGATGGCCTGTTCGCCAAACTTCTTCCAGATCTCGTTGAACAGCACGGTCTCTTCTCCCATGGACACCCGCGTTCCTCGCATGCCCACGCCGACGTCGAACCCGTCCAATTGGTGCAGGATGTTCTTCGCAAAAATCATGTTGGAACCGGAAAAGGACTCTCCCGCCGACAATCGTCGGAGTTTCGGTCCCCACGACCGCGCTTCATATTCGTCTTTGTACCATGCGGGTTTCTGGCTCAAATACCAGGGAAGGATTTGGCCGCCGGCGGCAATCGGGGCCGGCCTGCTGTCCTCGAACAGATTCAGCGCCCGCTCGAGCCATCCCGGGTCCGCCCTGGCGTCATCATCCATGAAAGCGACGTACTGTCCTTGTGCGGCCTTCCACCCTGTATTTCTCGCATACCCCAACCCCAACGCCGGTTCATCCACCAATCGGACGGCACATTGCCGCTGATCGACCTGACAAAACTCTCGAACGGTGGCAAGCGTTTCGTCCGTCGACCCATTGTTGACCACGATGACTTCATACCTGGTCCGGACGAGCGTCTGGCCGGCCAGACTGTTCAGCGCCTGTCGCAAAAAGGCCGCCCGATTGTGCGTACAGACAACGGCGGAGATGGTTGGGCTGGTGCTCATCGGCTTCGAGGCCATCCTGGTCCCTTCACAGGCCGAGCATCGCAAGCCCACGCCATGCGCGTCCGCGAAGATTTTCAGCCCAACCCAGCTCCAGGGTGCCGCTGAGCGGGGAGTTCCAGAAGCGTCGCCCTAGCTTCGGCTCCAGCGACCGACAGATCGCCATCCACCGTTCCCCGACGACGGCTGAAAATTCCGGCTCTGGATAGACGGCATGGCTCCGGTTGGCCTCCAGAAGACGGCACAACCAGGCCTCGGCGTCATGCAGGAACACTTCCGTCTTCGGCCAGGACCAGGTGCTAATGGCTTCGTGAAGCGTACCCTGCTGGTCCGGCTTGATTCCTAGGCGCTCCAATTGACGCCGCCTGATCGTTGCGGCCCAGCGCTGCTGCGCGTTCGCATCGCGTCGGCCCACTTGATCGGCGTGCAGATGCCGGATGAGCAGGACCTCGGGAATGTTGGCCAGAGACAGGTCCTCCACCGCACGGCACCACAGGTCATAATCTTGCGCACAGGGATAAGAAGAATCATAGGACAATCGTGCTTTCTGCAGCCGGAGACGATCGAACATGACCGTGGGATGCGCCATGGCACAGTCGAACAACAGACGGGCATGAATGGCCCTATGCGACGCCGGATATTCCCATCGCTGGGTGACGCCCCCTCCCGCAACCTCTATCCACGTCCCACAGGCTCCGACATAGGGATGAGTCTGCATGAACGTGATCTGACGCTCCAAACGTTCCGGCATGCTGATGTCGTCGGCATCCATCCGTGCGATATACCGGCCTGAGGCAACGGCAAATCCCTGATTCAAACGAGCGGCCAACCCGGCATTCTCGGGATGCCTGATCACACGAAGCCGCCGATCGCGATAGGACGCGATGGTGTCCGCACTCCCGTCACTCGATCCATCATCGATCACGATGAATTCGAAGTCGGTATGGCTCTGGCCCAGGATGCTTTCGATCGCAGGACCGAGAAAAGATCCGCCGTTGTACACGGACATGAGGACTGTGATCTTGTGTCGTTCAAGGAGCACAGGTATCACCTAGACGAGAGCCACGTCGTGCTTCTCCAGCCAAAGGGCCAATATCAAGAGAATCCATGTGAAGTAGTCGTCCCGCTCGACGAATGGTCTGGTGCGTTCAAAGGGGAGGATCGAAAACAATTTCTGCTGAGGATTATTGAGGTGGGCGTCCTTCAATTCTTTGACGTCCTCCTGCTTCAGCCACTCATGAACAGGCGCCCCGAACCCTTGCTTGCCTCTCGTCCGAACGGACGGTGGCCACTCGCGTGCAAAGGCTTCTCGAAGAACGATTCTGTCTCGCTCGCCGTCGATTTTCAGTGACGCCGGCAACGCGAGACAAAAGGATGCAAGGTCGACATCCAATAATGGAGAACGCAATTCCAAACCATGAGCCATCGAGGCACGATCGATTTTCGTCAAGATGTCGCCGGCCAGATAGTCTTCGATATCCGCGACGAAAATCTCTTCTAACGAATCTTTCCTTCCGGTATCAGGCTGATGGCTTCGAACGACCTGTTCGAACCCGAACTCGCACAATTGACTGGAGGAGAAATATGTCCGCTGAGCTTGATGAGCGTCGAATAATGTGCCGTACATTTCACGATACCGCGCTCCTTCGAGCCTCGCGGCAAGCCTCTTCCGCATGCCTTCCCCCCATGGAACGGCCTGATTCGCAAGTCTGAGCACAGCATGAAAGAATCGACCGTTGCCGGCGGATGCGCGCTCCATGTTCCAGAGCGGCCGATACCAGGGTACATATCCGCCAAACAACTCGTCCCCTCCGTCTCCACCCAACATGACCTTCACATGCTTGCGGGCGGCCCTCGCGACGAGCCACGTCGGGATGTTTGACGAGTCGCCAAAGGGCTCATCAAACACCTCTTGCATCGTCAGAAGAAGATCGCTGAGGCGACAAATTCCAGCCGACAATTCCAGGTGGTCCGTGAAATAGCGAGCCGCAACGTCGCGGGCAAAGGAGGATTCCGTCGCTGCCGTGCCGAACTCAAAACAGAACGTCTTGAGTCTACGTTGATGTCGACTCGCCACGGCAACCACCGTGCTCGAATCCAATCCTCCGCTCAGGAAGGCCCCCACCGGTACATCAGCAACCAGGCACCGAGTCACCGCACGCTCCAAGAGCGATCGTAGTTCTTCGGCAGCTTCTGAAACGCTGATGCGCTTGAGCGCCAGCGGCGGGTGCCAGTATCGACTGGTCTCAACTCGCCCTTCCCGGTATCGAAGGGCATGGGCCGGAGGAAGGGTGAAGATGTTCCGAAAGATCGTCCGGTTCGGCGGCACATAGAGATATTGAAGATAGGCGGCCACCGCCTCCCTATCCAGCACGGGATGAACAAGACCGGACGCCAAGAGCGCCTTGATCTCGGACGCAAACACAAATTCCCCGTTCAAGCCGAACGCATAGTAGAACGGTTTCTCTCCGAACCGATCCCTTGCACAGAACAGCTCGCGTTTCTGATCGTCCCAGATGCCAAACGCGAACATGCCGGGAAGCCGCGGCAAAAGATCCCTCCCATGCCGCCGATACATTGCCAGAATGATTTCTGTATCCGAGGTGGTCTGGAAGGGATAATCAGGCAGATCTTTTCTCAGCGCCTGGTAGCCATAGATTTCCCCGTTGAAGGTGATAGCCACCGGAGCGACAGATGACACCATCGGTTGTCTGCCGGTCTTCAAGTCGACAATGCTGAGGCGGGAATGTCCCAACACGCACTGGTCGAAAAATGACAGGCCGTCTCCATCAGGGCCACGATGTTTCAACGCCTTGATCATTCTCTCGAGATGGCTTTGATAGCGGCGGGACGAAGGAGCCGCGATTCCTGCGATTCCACACATACTATTTCCCGATGGCACGGAACACGTGTTGGAAACGTTGATGCCAGGTATGTTCGCTCCGCGCCCGTTTAAGCCCGGCCTGACGGATGCGTTCACGATCGGCTTCGTGATCGAGGTAATATTTCACTTTCTCAATGAGTTCTGCTTCGCTTCCAAAGCATACGATCTCTTTATCCGGAAGAAAGCACTCCTTCAATTCCTCAAAATACTCCACCAGGTAGAAGGCCCCGCTCATCGGAGCTTCAAAGTCACGAAGACGCACTTGCTTGATTCCTGAGGCGTTGGCGACGCTGGAAAAACCCAAGCTGATCTTGCTCCGGCTGTACATGTGAATCAGGGCTTCGTCCGAAAGCGGCCCTCCGTAGCGTCCTGCACCATTAGTCAACCATGGAGCTCGCCTCAGGCGAAGTAGATTTGCGATTCTCTTCCCGACTGTCTCCCTCCTCTGTGATGACTCAACCATTGTGTCCCAATGCGGCCCCCATACACGGACGTCGATCTTGGCATCCACAAGCGCTCGGATATAGTCCGGACGGTTTCCGTACCGTTGGCCAACAAACGTCGCATCAAATTCGCGACGGAGATCATATGGCCTATAGAAGTTCGGGTTGGCAGCTTCCTGACAGTAGATAGGTTGGGCCCCAGCCCGGCGGTAATCTTCCAGGCGGAACTTCTCCGGCACAAGACAATACTGATACGCCGGGGCGAGATCCTTGACGAGGTGAAACTGGTACGAGGCGTTGCAATACCAGTTCATCGTGGTGATACCCATCTTGCCAATCTCCCGGATGGCATCCGCCTCGACGTGGGCCGTTGTGAAATAGCTGAAGAAGAGATCGATGGGAGCCCGACGATGCGCGGTTTTCACCGCCAGAAGCAGATCTTCACTAAATTGTGGGCGGCGCTGTGCGATCGGAGGCTGATGTTCCGGAACGTATGGATCTAAGTCATATGCGGCGTGCAAATATTCCGTCTCAAACGGGATAATGTCATGTCCAAGGTCTTTTAAGGGCAAACACAGATTGACATACCAGAGTCGTGAACTCGGCAGCGCCGTCTCATTTGGGGTGCTTTGTGCACAAAAGAAAATACGCATAACAGCGTCCATGTCTGTCCGTTGCGGTGTGTCCCCGCACGCGGGTCGCTCGCCTAACCTGCTTCAGGGCTCGCGACGTGGAGGCGGCTCGTCCTGCTATCGTCCTCTGGACAAGTGGAGATACATTTCACTCCCATTGCGCTGCGCCTTTCTGCTCTTCCATTCCAATGCGGTGAGCCCCTTCAAGAGACGATCTAATCCGTCGGAAAGAATGAAGATCCCCCAAGTTCCAATCAGAAAAGCCGAATGTTTCACAGCCTTGGGAGATTTCTTGCGAATCCTCTCGTACTCCGATCGGAAGCGTCGTACCCGCCCGATCAGCCCGAGAGACCACCGAAACCATCCCAATTTTGCCCTTGCCCAGCCATCGGTCGCGTGGGCTCCATCGGTGAGTCTTAAAAGAAATTCGTGCGGAGCCGCAGTCAACCAGTCGATCGCGCCGTAATATTGATTGGCATAGTATGCGCGCGCGAGGCGAAATCCATCACCCTCGGCCCTCCGCGTTACATCATCGGTGGAGAGACGTCTGAGATGCCCTTCGTCTTCGAAAAAGAAGCGATTATCTTGTTGTGGGTTGATCCCGTCAGTCCTCAGTGCGCAAAGACGATGCTCCAGACTCCCGTGGTTTCCGCATGGCAGGATGTGCAACATGCTTCCCGTCGGCTTCAAAAGCCCCATCAATTCTTCCCACGCTCGATCAAGATCGTACACGTGCTCCAACACATGATGGGTAAACACAAAGTCATAGGTGTGGAGTCCGATGCGCCCCTCTGTCAGTAGATAGAAGTGCAAGTGCGGGTACCGGGCGGAAGAGTTGGCCACGGCTGTCTCGCTCAGGTCGCCTCCCTCAATAGTCCAATTGGGAAGCGCTTTTTGTAACACCTCTGTGAGCACGCCGTTTCCGCATCCATAGTCAAGAGCGGTCCCCGAAGCTGGCAATCCTAAACTCCGGATGACCTCTTCAACCCTCTGTTTTTTCTCCGATGGCCATTCGTCGACGTATCCGCTGGCGAATCGGGACTCATAGAACCTGGTTGACACTTCTTTGCGTCGCAAGTCGTCGCACGACGGACAAGTGGCCAGCCCAATTGGATCAGGAGTCATGCTCTGCTCTGTCATGGCACGGTCTATTTCACTGGGCGACCCTTTACGGCGGGGTCGCTTCGCCCTCCGCCCTCCCGCACCGAGGACATGAGGCTAACCGGTCAACGGGTTTGCCGTTTGCGATGAGCGGATCTCTACCGCGCTTTGATGGCTTCGACGTGATAGCCGACTGTGAATTCATCGATCTGAATTTCATCGTCGAGGAGAGCCAGGTATTGGGCCATCTGGAGGCTTGAGGCAACTTTCAAGATCCAATATGCGGCGCTCCACTTCGAGTACTCGCGTCGAGCCCGTACAATGGCCACACCTCGATGGAGTTCCTGAAGAAGCATCCTGAAGAAACGGCCATTAGGCTCGATGGATACGACTTTCAGTCCCATTTCGCCCAAAACCTTTTGATAAAAATGAGGTGTAAATCCTCCGTAAAAATGAAATGGCTGTTGATGTAATCCGGATCCGAGCGGCGCCGACAGAAACAGTCGCCCGTGGGGTTTTAAGATCCTTTCCAGCTCTTTAATGACCTTGATGGGCTCTGGGACGTGCTCCAAAAGCTCGGTGCAGAGGATCGCGTCAAAACTTTCGTCTTCAACGGGAATGGCCGTCGCATCGCACTCATAGTCGAGCGTGGCATAATGCCATTGTTCCTTCAGGAGACCTTGCGAGGTTCCGCGGTAAGCCCCAAAATCCTGCGTTCGATAATCGCAATGGGCAAATAACTCACGGTAGCGGGCCTCTCCGGCACCGACGTCCAGAACACGAATGCGGGGCTGGAGGCTTCTTGCAATATCCGCCACCCAGCGATCCCGGTTACGCTGATTGAATCCCGCTGGATGTATGTTGTCGACGGAGTTCATGCGTCTATCGGACGGATCTCAACCAAAATAACCCACACGCATAGTTGGCATGTTCCATCTCGTCGAGATCCGCCTTCTCATGAAATTGCCCATGGTCGTCGACAACTGAAAACTCCACAAGACCCAGCGTCCCCAGATACGACATGATCTGTCGCGGCGTGTGAATACGATGTGCATTAAAACAGACTCGTGGCCTGCCGACCGGCAGTGACAGAAAGAGATTTCCATGAGGCGCCAGGACCCGAGCCATCTCTGCGCAAGCCCTGCGCGTACCTGTTGGATCAAGAGCATCCCCATAACGCCCCAACCCGATATGTTCGGCCACATGCAGACACGAGAGAGATGGAATCGATCGGTCCGGAAAAGGCAACTGTGCAGCAGATGCCGCTATACAACGGAGCCCTGACGTTCTCGCTTTTACTGGCCTCACGTCGATGAACGTCACCATCGGGATAATCGCCGTGAGAGGGCCGATAAATCGAACATCGGAGCCGAGGTCCACATGCGCGCGGACGCCCGAACGAGCGAGCAACCGACTCGCCCATACGGCTTGATAGAAGTAGTGCGGATCATAGGGAGTAGTCTCTGCGTTATCGAATAAACACGGATACCCGTCTTCCAGACGAAGCGATTCGGCGTGCGGCAAATTTGTGTACCGGTACCAATCCGAAAAGTATCGTAAGTAGCGTGGAACGGCTACCCGGAGTTTATGGAACGAGAGGATTGGCTCAATTAATGAACGCATCGTATGCGACTCATTCCCAGACTGACTCCCCCACCATCCTCCTCTACCGGCAGGCTGACATTGCGTCAACAATATGCCTGAATCATGTCGTCTTTCACTCTGACCGTATAACGTGCGTTGATCTCCTTCAGAATGCAGAAGGCCTCCTGAAGAGTCATATACCCGTTGGTTCCATTGAACAGCCGAGCATCATCAATGAGAATGACATGATTCTTTAGCGCGTGGCGTCGAATGGCCGCTAATTCGCCCACTATGGGCGAGTCCATTGGGCCACGTGCTGTGCCAACCCCTGAAAAATGCCCGTCCAGCCAAAAAAGGCAACGCTCCGTAATTTCATTGATGACCTTCGGCAATACATCAGCGCTGTTTCCTCTCATCACATGCACATGGGAAAAGCGTTCAAATTTCTCATTCGCCATTTCCCACAAGTCCGGGGCTAATTCGATTGTGTAGATACATTTGAATCTTCGCAGCATCGCCTCGACGGTCTGCCCATAATACGTTCCTGTTTCAACCATGACGTTCACGCCACACACATTCCTAAAATAGTCAATCCAGGCCAGCTTGATGGCGTGGTGATCGTGTGGCACACCACACCCACTTCGGTGTCGAACGATTTCTCGTATGAGTCTGAAACGCGCCAGAGCCTTCACATTATGCTTTCCTGCAAAAGAGGCCTACCTACAGTTCATGGTCAACACGCCTGATCTCTGGCCTCACATGACTGACTAACATTCCCGTCCCTGAAGCACGGAATGGCTGTTCTGATTGTGCCACCTCAGCAATGGAGACAAACCCCTGATCGGCAATGTAGTAAAAGGCTCTACCACGGCTAGACAGGCCAACAGTAAATCGCAAATCACACCGGGCCAGCGGTAGCGAACAGTCAAATTCCACGCGGTATCTTCCAGGCGCCAGACGCTCAGGCTGCGACCAATAGGTGATGATTGGCGTGCTATCCACGGAAACCAAACCCACTGCTGCCACCACACTATCGGCTGACGTGACCATTTCAAAGTCGATGACAATGCGCCATGGCTCGCCAAGCCGAAAAGTCGCTCTCGCCTCCCCCTGCACGGTAAGACTTCGAAGAGTAAGACCGTACCCTGGCGCATCAGGCTCACCCTGGGGTAACGCAACAAGTGACATCGCCGACGCCTCGCCATCGTGCAGATACGCATTGATGACGGCGTCAGTCGCTCCACACTCAAGTGTTGTCCCATCGCGTAACAGCAATACGCGCGAACACAGAGATCTAATCGCGGCCATATTATGACTCACGAACACAATCGTACGCCCTTTCCTCGCCAC
>DASUXH010000094.1:0-7271 GCA_036378015.1 Nitrospira sp.
TGGCCTGACACTCGACGCAGAGTTTTGCAAAGGGCACGGCTTCCAAACGCCGCTCACTGATTTCGACGCCGCACTCCGCACAGATCCCGTACGTCCCTTCGTTGAGCCGGGTGAGGGCTTCATCGATGGCCTGCCGCCGTCGATTGCGCATTTCCATGAGCGATATGCCCAGTTCACGGTCCAGATCCATGAGCGCCTGATCGCCGACATCGCGGGCCGATTCGAGGCGGCGCTGCTGATCTTCCGTCAAGGACTGTCCTAGACTGCCTTCGATTTCCTTGAGAATCTCATGGCGTTTGTGCAGCAGCATCTGCTGCAGCGCTTCGCGGCGTCGCTCCCGCGCTTCACGCTCCTTTGCGGATTCCTTCGGCTTTGCGGCTAGCGGTGACACGGCCATACTGACAGGCTTCTCGATGACGGCCGCCGCCGCCGGTCTGGCTTTCGCTACGGGCTTCGGTGTAGTTTTTGGTTTGTTCATAGGCTTCTTCTTCGGAGGCGTTTTCGTCGCCATCGCGTTGTCCTCTCCTTGGGTGAACGCCGGACGGCAAAAAAAGTTCGGCATCTATAACACGCCTACTCGGAGTTTGACAAGGGGTTGTAGGAGGAGAACCAGCGCCCCCTAGGGATAGATGATCGTGGAGTGCACAGGATAGCCGACGAGCTTTTCGCGACCCTGCAAGCTTTTCAACTCGACGAGGAAATCGAGCCCGACGATCTCGCCGCCCAGCTGCCTGACGAGCGAGACGGTGGCGGCAGCGGTACCCCCGGTGGCAAGCAGATCATCGACGATCAGCACGCGTTCGCCCATACCAATGGCGTCTCGATGGATGGCGAGCGAGGTGGAACCATATTCGAGGCTGTACTTCACTTCGAACGAGTCGGCAGGCAGTTTGCCCGGCTTTCGGACCGGGACGAACCCTGCGTTGAGCCGTTGCGCCAGGATCCCGCCATAGATGAAGCCCCGGGATTCAATGCCTACAACCTTGGCCACGCGCTGCCCTTCATAGTAAGCGACCAGGTCGTCGGCGACCGCGGAGAATGCCTTGCCGTCTTTCAGCAAGGTGGTAATGTCATAGAAGAGAATGCCGGGTTTGGGAAAGTCGGGAACTTCGCGGATGAGCGAACGGTACTCTGCGGTCATTGGCTCAGAGCAGATCCGATTGTGTCAGCGTTTTCCGCTCGATGGTGTGGCGTAGACGGCTCAAGGCGGCCATTTCGATCTGGCGGACGCGCTCACGGGTCAATCCCATGTCACGTCCAATCTCCTCAAGCGTCCGCGCCTCGCTTCCGTCGAGGCCAAACCGCGACACAATAACAGTTTGCTCTTTTTCAGGCAACTCCTTTACCCAGGTCATCATTTCGGCCCGTCGCATCACTCCTTCGGCGGTATCCGCAGGCGAGACCCCCATGGGATCTTCGATCACGTCGCGGAGAAAGGTGTCGGCGCGATCGTTGATCGGGCTATCCAGTGAACACGTTGTACGGACGATCTGTTTGAGATCGACCACTTCCTCCTCAGTCGTCTTCATTTTCTTGGCGACTTCTTCGGCGGACGGTTCGCGTCCCAGTTCCTGAACGAGCGCCTCGACCTTGTTGAGATAGCGATTCAACCGCTCGACGACATGGACGGGCAAACGCACCAACTTGCCCTGATTGATGATGGCCCGCTCGATGTATTGCCTGATCCACCAGGAGGCATACGTGCTGAAACGAAATCCGCGTTTATAGTTGAATTTCTCGACGGCCTTGATCAAGCCGAGATTCCCTTCCTCGACAATGTCCGAGAAGGGGAATCCACGATGAATATATCGCTTGCCGATGCTGATCACGAGACGCAGGTTCGACTCGATCATTTGCTGGCGAGCCTGCTCGTCGCCGGCCATGACCCGTTTCCCCAGTTGTTGTTCCTGCTTGAAGGTTAACAGCGTCGAACGGCGGATCTCCCGAAGATAGCTCTTGAGGGTGTCCAGACCTTCAGACCGGCTGCGCGATTTCTCGTCGTCGGACGGCTGGTCGAGGTCGGCGCCATCCTCGTCGTCATGACCCGAGAAGTGCTTTCGCGCTTCGCTATGGTCTGAGAAATCGCCTTCTCTACTCGCCATGGGACCTCGGATCAATATATCCCGTTAGTACCAGACGGAAAAATCTGCCTGCCGGCCTGTCGCCGCCACCCATTCGACGCGGACGTCGGTCACACGGGCGGCCGGTGGGCCGATCTTGAGCGCTGCAATCAGCGACACGATCTTTCCTTTCGGACCCTCGACTTCCAATTCGACTCGTCCGTCCTCGCAGTTTCTTACACCGCCGAACAAGCCGCGCTCGTTCGCGACGCGCAGGGTGAATGCTCGGTACCCCACGCCTTGGACCCGTCCCGATACGGAGATCCTGGCTCGAACGGTGGGCTCACTCACCTCGGTCATCGCTTACCCATTCGCTCGACGAAAGGGATACTCTCACACCTGGAGAAACGCGTCACGTGATTTGCATTTCTATGCGGGAAAACCTCATGCGGATTCTACGTCTCCTTCGCGATGAGAGCAATGCGACGATTTGCCTCAAGCAGCCTTGTGTTACAATTCCCGGCCGCAGTCCTGCATCAGCGACGAGTCCGGTGATTTCCCCATTCTGGAACGCTTGGATCACATGGCATTGAGCGCCCCCGAAATCGAACGCGTGCTTCAGGAAATTCGGCCTGTGTTGGCGCAGTCGCGAATCCAAAAAATTTATCAACCAGCAGACCGCGCTCTTCTCTTCGAACTCCGGGTGACGGGCGAAACTCATCGGCTGCTTCTCTCGTGCGAGCCCCAAACCGCACGGCTTCATCTGGTGTCCCGTCCATTGAGTAATCCGCCCGCTCCTCCATCCTTTTGTCAATTCCTTCGGGCCCACCTCCAGGGCGCGCGTCTGGATGACATCAGCCGACTTGGAGACGACCGGATCGTGATTTTGTCGCTTTCGACCAGGCAGGGGACGAGAACGCTCGTCGGCGAACTGACGGGACATAAGGCAAATCTTCTCCTTCTGGATGAACGCGGGCATGTCCTGCGAGATCTCAACCGCCAGGCGGAGCTCGTCGACCGGCCCTATGAAGCACCTTCGCCCCGGTCCGGCCCGGCTCAGCAGAAACGTTCGCGCTTCGGTGGTCAGACAACAGCCGCCCGTTTCCGGGTGTCACAGGCTATTGAAGCCGAGTACCAAGACCAGGAAGACCGCTTGGCAATGGAGCGTACCGGTCAAGCGCGGCTGCGCGCCCTCCGAAAATCGGTCGCAAAAACGCTCCGGCGCATCGACGCATGGCGTCATGATCTCACCAAGGCCGCCGCGTACCGCGACTATGCGCGATACGGGGAGCTGCTCAAAGCCAATCTATCCGCAGTCACGGCAGGCATGGACCAGGTCACCCTGGTCGACTATTACGACCCCTCGCTTCCTGACGTCACACTTCCACTGGACCCCACAAAATCCGCTCTTCACAATATGAATGAATATTTTAAGAAGCATCGTAAGCACCTGGCGGCCGAACGAGAATTGCCACCCCGTATTGCCGGTGCCGAACAGGAAGTCGACGCCTTGCGCCAAGAGATCCGGTCCATCGAGAACGGCAGCTGGTCCACGACAATGCCGGGCGGCCCCGCGTTCTCGTCTGAGGGGGCTGCCGTGACCCTCAGGCGATCAGCCCAAAGGCGCAAAGGTCCTTTCCGACGATTCATGTCCGTCGACGGCTTTCCGATTTTCGTCGGACGCAATGCTCAAGAAAACGAAGAACTGACGTTCCATCTGGCAAAGAGCGACGACTTGTGGCTTCACGCCAGAGGCGCTCCAGGCTCCCATGTCATCGTGCGGCTGCGCAAAGGAACGGATCCGCCACCGGAAACCTTGCGGGACGCGGCGACGCTTGCCCTGCTCTACAGCGACCTGAAGAAGAGTGGAAAAGGAGAGGTCATTTACACCAGGCGCAAATGGGTGAAGGCTGCCAAAAAACAGGCGCCCGGGGCCGTACTTGTGACGCATGAGCAGTCGATTCATATCCATCTTGATCGCAAGCGGCTGGACAATCTCAAGGCGCGCAATGAAAGCGGTCCGACGCAGGATTTGGGCTTTCGCTAGGTAAATGGAGGGGTCTGCGCTAGGCTTGAGTCATCAAGGGTTCCACGTAAGCGAGAAGATCGATGCCTCAACCGACACAGACCGACCATCCGACCGTCCTTGTCGTCGACGATGAGGACGCGACGCTCGTGCTCTGCAAAAAAATCCTTGAGCAGGCCGGCTGCTCGGTGCTTTCAGCCTCTGGAAGTTCGGAAGCGCTCAAACTCTGCAAGGCGCACCAAGGATCGATCGACCTCCTGGTGACCGATCTCGTGTTGCCTCCGCCCGAGTTCTCGTTTGCGTCGAGCGACAATGAATTTCCACATGTCCATGGCCACGACCTGGCCTCGCGCGCCCTCCGAATGCGGACGAATTTGCGGGTAATTCTCATGTCCGGAAACATGGAAACCGATTTGGCGGGATATGGAATTCGTAAGGGGACGCTGCCCTTCCTTTGCAAACCGTTTGATCCTTCAACGCTCGTGGCGCTTGTCCGGGAAACGATGAACGCGCCTCCGCCGCCTCCAGAATCGTTGGAAAAAGATCACACGACAGGGACCAAAGGGACGGACGAATGGTTCGATTGAGATAAAAAAAGGGTGCCATGAGTCATGGCACCCTCTCGCCTGTTCGATCAGCAGTATCAGCTACCAGCGATCGCGCTTTCCGCCTGCACCACGGCCTCCACCGCCGCCGAATCCTCCGCGGCCGCCGCCGCCTCCCCCACGAGGCTCCTGCGGACGTGCTTCATTCACCGTCAAGGTCCGGCCGCCCATATCCGAGCCATTGAGCGCTGTGATCGCGGCTTGCGCCTCGGAATCCGAGGACATTTCCACGAATCCAAAGCCACGGGATTGGCCCGTGAATTTGTCCGTGATGATCCGCGCTGAAGCCACCGCACCGTGCGCGCCAAACAAATCGCTCAACTGCTGCTCGGTCGCCGAATAGGGCAACCCACCGACGTAAATCTTCGAACCCATGTGGGGTTCCTCCTTTGAATATGACATTGTCTTGAACACGAGGAACGGGGGAAGGAGCGGGCCGAAGACGCGAGACATGCGGCGACTTGGGTCGACTTCCGACGAAATTCCCGGACAAGGCAACATCGATGTTCCGGGCCTCCATACGAACCGGCTCTGTCGCGAGGCCCATACGACGAAGCCGTTCAACCCTAGCACAGGGTGTGATCGATTACAACCAGCCACACTGAGAAGGAGTAAGGGCTTGTGACACCCTTCTCATCATTCCCCGACCCGCACCAATGAGCCCTGCACCTTGCAATAGGCGAACGTCTTGTAGAACAACACGACTGCCGCAACTAACAGCGCGCCGTTCAACCCGCCGGCCCAGGCAAGATGGGCCACCGGAACGCTCGTGCCGTTGAGGACGGCCCGCATGCCTTCAAAGACATGCGCGGCCGGATTGACCCAAGCGATGGCTTGAAGCCATGCGGGAAGGACCTCAAGGGGATAAAAGACGCAAGAAATCGGCTGAAATAAGAAAACCAGACTCCAAGCAAGAATCTCCGCCTCCTGGCCGAACCGCATGATGAGCGAGGTCGTCAACACTCCAATAATCCATCCGGTGATCACCAGATTCAACACAAACGGCAGGAGCCAGAGGCCCATGATCAATACGTTATACCCGTAGAAGAGCCATGCGCAGATGCCCATGACAAGCGAGACGCAGGTGACCTTGAAAATACTCATCGCGATTGTTGAGGCAAGAAACTCAGCGGGCGTGAGCGGACTCGCAAAGAGATTCATGAGATTTCTGGCCCACAGCTCCTCGAGAAATGAGATCGTGATGCCTTGCTGCGAACGAAACAGCATGTCCCATAAGATCAATGCCCCGAGGAAAAAGGTGACAAACCCTGGAACCTGAGGCTGATATTTCACAAGATACATGGTGATAAAACCCCAGATCACGAGATCTAAAAATGGCCAATAGAAAATTTCCATGATTCTGGGCAAACTTCGCCGATACAGGTACAGATGACGGGCCACCAGGGCGCTGACGCGATGATATTTCATGGAGACTCTTCCGCGCCGCCAGCGCCATGGTCCGGGCCGCACTCTCCGCACTCGTGATGCTTCGCCAGCAACTCATCTTTTAGCCGGCGCATGCCATCCAGCATATGGAGGCCGACAGGACGTCCGTCGGATGCCCGACGCAGGCTCAGACCGCTCAACAACAGCGGGATGACGAAAATGCCGGCGACAAAGGCGACGTTTGGCGAAAATGCCTCCGCTCTGATCCACCAGATCCCCCATCCGAGGAGCAGCGGGCTGATTCCCACGATGAGACTGTTCATCACCATACGGAGACTGCAGACGCCACGCGCCACTCCAACCGTCCCGATGACCAACCATAGCCAGCCCCAGCATGCGCTGAGCGCCAGTCCCCCAATGACCATGCCTATCCCGAAGTTAATCATGATGCGCGGCACTCATTTCCGTCAGGCCTTCTCTCGTGATTCTCGCGCGAGCTTGAGAAAGACTTCTTCAAGATCCGCCTGGCCAAAGCGCTCGACGATTTCCCGCGCCGTCCCCTCGGCCACGATCTTCCCTCGTTGCAGAAAGATGATGCGGTCGGACATCTCCTCCATTTCCCGCATGTTGTGCGAGGTATAGAGAATGCTGAGACCCGCCGAGCGCCGCTCCTCTTTCAACAACGCTCGGATCTTATGTGCGATGTCCGGATCGAGGCTGGCCGTCGGCTCGTCCAGGAACAGGATTTTTGGCTCCGTAAGAAAAGCTTTGGCGAGCGTCAATCGCGTCATCTGGCCGGAAGATAGTTTCCGCGTAATCTTATGCCGGAACTCGTCCATTTCTAGCTTCTTGACGATTTCGTCGACTCGCCGCTTGATGTCGGAGAGTCCATACAGCCTGGCGACCACCCAGAGATTCTCTTCCACCGTCAGCGCGAGCGGCATGGAAATATAGGTTGAGGAAAAATTCACCTGCTGAAGAATCTGCTCCCGGTGCGACATAAGATCCATCCCGAAGACCCGGATGGTTCCCGCGGTCGGGGTGATCAGCCCGAGCAGCATGTGAATCGTCGTGGTCTTTCCCGCGCCATTCGGCCCCAGCAGCCCGAGAATTTCGCCGGGTCGCATGGAAAAGGATACGTCATCCACGGCGGTGAAATCGCCGAACTCTTTTCGCAAGTGGCTGACTTGGAGC
>DASUXH010000095.1:0-7355 GCA_036378015.1 Nitrospira sp.
ACAGTGTTGCCGGCAAAGAGACCTGGCCGTATCTCTATCGCAAACTGACCTATACACCACGGTTCTTTCGCGTACTCACAGGGTACATTGACGAACGGAAAGTCCGATCACGCCCCAACGGCGAACGATGCCGCGACATCGGGTACAGAACCATTGGTAAACCGACGCCTGTGTATGGGACATTTGGATTTCGGAAATGGGTGATTGCCGAACGCTTCCGCGATGCCTGCCGGAGACGCTCACTGGCTGTTGATATCTCAACGGAAGACCGCGACAAATTTGTCGGTGACGGATGGTACGGATTTTTGGCGGATTGCAAATATGTGCTTGGCGTCGAGAGCGGTACAAGCATCGTGGATCATGACGGCTCGGTGACGTGGTCAGTCAATGATTTCCTTCGCGCGAACCCGAAGGCATCATTCGAGGCCGTCGCCAAGGCGTGCTTCCATGATCTTGACGGAAAAGTACTCATTCGTGCTCTTGGGCCCCGCCATCTCGAAGCGTGCCTTACCGGAACATGTCAAATCCTGGTTGAAGGCGAATACAATGGATTGCTCAGGCCATGGGAGCATTATATCCCGGTCAAAAGCGATTTCTCCGATATTGAAGCGGTTCTCGACATAGTCGAAAAAGACGACAAGCGCCAGGAGATCGTGGCCAACGCTTGGCGTGACATCGTTGCCTCCGGACGTTACAGTTATCGAAGTTTCGTTTCCTACGTCTTGGAAACCGCCTTGCCGGACGGCGGGATCCATAAGCGGTCAGGAATGCGGCAATCGCTTGAGGCGCTCGCCTACGCATGGAACGCAGTCCTCGACCGCGGGTGCTGGGTTGCCATACGAGGGGCTGTCGCGCCTTGGAATCGGCTGGCCGCAAGTTTGAAAGGCTGCTTCCAGCGATTTCCGGTGTTATGGAGGGTGCTTCAGATTCTTCGCTCGGGGCTCAGGTGAGGTTAGACCGTGCATGTGTTCTTCATTCCGTCGTGGTATCCGACAAGAGACCGGCCGATTGCAGGATGCTTTCTCCGGGAGCAGGCGCTTGCCCTCGGGCACTTTGGCGAAGGTACACGAGTCAGTGTATCCCTGCATGGAACAGGCTCGTATTTCCTCGATCCCAGACATCCGATCGTTTTCATTCAGCGATTCCTCCGTTTTTGTCGCCTATACGCGCGAAGAATCGACAACGTGGCACCCAATGTCGTGGAGATCGAGCGCCCTGCCCTCGAGTGGTCGTTGCTCGCGGGTGGTAACATGCGGAAGATATTCCGTAGTCATTGTGCCAATTTCGTCGAAGCCGAAGAGATTCATGGGAGGATAGACCTTATCCATGCTCACGTATGTTCTCCTGCGGGTTGGCTTTCCTGGCAACTCGCCCTTCGGTTTCGTCGGCCTTTCATCATCACCGAACACATGGGGCCTTTCCCTTTCCCCTCGCGAATTTTTCTGAAGCCCGACGGGTCGATGACCGAGCGCTTGAGGGCCCCTTTCCTTGCTTCAAAGAAAAACGTGGCCGTCAGTCCGGCTCTTGCACGTGTGATGGGCAGCTTTGGCATTCCCCGCTTAACCGTGATACCGGATGTCGTCGATGAGGAACGGTTTGTAGCTGGTTCCTCTATGCGCTCCGATCACGATTTTGTTTTCTTTTCGCTTTGCCACCTTGTGGCGGAGAAGGGCGTTGACGATCTGCTTAAGGCCGCCCGGCTTGCGATGGCGGAACTACCCGCTATGCGTCTAGTCATTGGGGGCGACGGACCAATGCGCGAGAATCTTGAGGCACTTGCCAAGCACTTGAATATTGCCGATCGGGTCAGTTGGCTCGGCCAAGTGGACCCTGCTGTAGCACCAAGCCTTTACCGGAGCTGTGATGCTTTCATACTTCCGAGCCGAGGAGAGACGTTCGGTGTCGTATATGTGGAGGCCCTCGCCTGTGGCAAACCTGTGATTGCAACGCGTTGTGGGGGACCCGAGGCGATTGTTCATGAGGGCAACGGATTCCTGGTGCCGATCGGAGATGTGCAGGCGATCGCGTCGGCGATGGTGAGCGTGGCTCGCAGCAGTGATCGGTACAATGCAGACGATATCCGAAATGATTTCATGAAACGCTTTTCGAGGCCCGCTGTCGTTGGGCAACTGCTTACCCTTTATAGGAGTGTTCTTGCCGAGCCGGCATAGCATTCGGCTCTCAGATAGACATGAAAAACATTCGGTCTGCTATTCTTGTTTCGCCTCAGAAGGTTTCTTCCGGCCGGCACACTCGGTAACTGCGAATGGCTGATCCAGCAAGATAATTAGTCAGGCGAGCAGCGTGGCTCACGAAGGAAGTGTACGGTGAATCTGATTTCCATTCTGGGCGCACGACCGCAATTTATCAAGGCAAGTCCTCTCACGCGTGCTCTTAGAAAAACTCATCGCGAGATTCTTGTCCATACTGGTCAGCATTACGATTACGGAATGTCCGATGTGTTTTTCGAGGACCTTGGGATACCTCTTCCTGACTATCATCTGGGGATTGGCAGCGGCACCCATGGTGCACAAACCGGTGCGATGTTGAAGGCGATCGAGGATGTATTCGTGAAAGAACGGCCGGATGCCGTCATCGTCTACGGAGATACGAATTCCACACTGGCCGGAGCGTTGGCCGCCGCCAAGTTGCACATTCCGGTCGCGCATGTAGAGGCTGGGCTGCGCAGCTTTAACCGCGCGATGCCGGAAGAAATTAACCGAATTCTAACGGACCATGTCTCGACCTGGCTGTTCGTTCCTTCTGTACTGTCCCGTGAACAACTACAGCGTGAGGGAATAACGTCCGGTGTCCATGTCGTCGGGGACATCATGTATGATGCGCTTCTTGTGCATCGCAAGCGAGCAGGCGCTCGTTCATCCATCCTGAATACCCAGAGATTGTCGCCTCGCGCATATTACCTGGCTACGATACATCGTGCCGAGAATACTGACCAGGCTGACCATCTACGATCGATTTTTGAGGCGTTGCAGATTTTGGGCAAGCCTGTGATTGTGCCTCTCCATCCACGGACAGACAAGAAACTGAAGGAGTACTGCATCCAGCCAGGAAGCAATATCCGGTGTGTGGAACCGCTGGGATATTTGGACATGATCCGATTGCAGGAACATGCCGCGTGCATTTTGACCGATTCAGGCGGCGTACAGAAAGAGGCATACTATTTAGGGGTCCCTTGTGTCACGCTCAGAATGGAAACTGAATGGGTCGAGACAGTTGCTGCAGGATGGAATCGAGTATGTGGAACGAAGACAGAGGCTATCGAAGATGCCGTCAGGACTATGGAAGGTTCTCAGCCTCCCCATCCGGATCTGTATGGCGATGGACGGACAGCTGATCGCATTGTGGACATTTTAACCTCAGAGACAAAGTAGGTTCTCCATGTGTGGCATCGCAGGTCTGCTGAGTCTTAATTCTGAACCGATCCCCCATCTTGCGAAGACGCTTGCCGTGATGAATCGTCTCCAACGCCACCGTGGTCCAGATGGGGAGGGAACCTGGCTGCATTCCTCTGGGACGGTGGGCTTTGCCCATCGAAGGTTGAGCGTCATTGACCTAAAGACCGGCCAACAGCCGATGCACGACCGTGGTGGTAACTGGGTCACGTACAACGGAGAGATCTACAACTATCTCGAACTGCGAGACGAATTGGGGGCAAATCTGTTCACGACCGCTTCCGATACCGAGGTCATTCTGCATGCCTATCGCAAATGGGGTGCGGATTGTGGGAACCAGTTTCGTGGCATGTTTGCGTTCGCACTGTGGGACGAAGACAAGCACCAGTTGTTGTGTGCGAGAGATCCGTTCGGCATCAAGCCGTTCTATTACACGGTCGTAAATGGAGTTCTGTATTTTGCATCAGAGGCGAAAACTCTGCTTCCGTTCCTCACCGACATCGACACCGACTTGGAAGGACTGAAAGACTACTTGACGTTTCAGTTCTGTTTGGACGGGAAAACGCTGTTCAAGGATGTTCGGGAACTCCTGCCGGGCCATGTGCTTGTGGCACGGAAGGGGACGATCGAAATCAAACGTTACTGGGAAGTGTACTATGATCTGGATTTCGATCACACTTCAAAGTATTTCGAAGACAAGATTCAAGCCTCGATGCGGGATTCCGTAGACCTTCATCTTCGTAGTGACGTGCCGGTGGGGGCTTATGTCAGTGGAGGGTTCGATTCCAGCATTGTCGCTTCTCTGGCTTCAGAACGGCAAAGCCAGGAGTTCGTCGGCTTCACCGGGAAGTTTTCTCTTGGGGAAGGCTATGACGAAAGCCGATACGCGCGTGAGTTGGCGCTGTCCAAGTCTTTCCCTCTCCATGAAGTCGATATCACCGAACAAGATTTCGTTCAACACATTGAGCAAATCATCTTTCATCTGGATTTCCCAGTGGCAGGACCCGGTTCATTCCCGCAATACATGGACTCACAACTCGCGGCTAAGCACCGCAAGGTGGTCCTCGGAGGGCAGGGCGGTGACGAGATTTTTGGAGGCTATGCGCGGTATTTGGTGGCCTATTTCGAACAATGCATAAAGGCCGCAATTGACGGCACCATGAATTCTGGAAATTTTGTTGTGACCTATGAGTCGATCATCCCCAACCTCACTGCATTACGAAGCTACAAGCCGATGCTGCAGCAGTTTTGGCGTGAGGGACTGTTCGAGGATCTCGACAAGAGATATTTCCGGCTGGTGAATCGCGCGGCGCTGCATGCAGACGAGGTCAGATGGGAATTGCTCGGCGCCTATTCTCCATTCGAAACCTTCCGGAGTATCTTCAAAGGCAGCAATGTTCAGAAAGAGTCTTACTTCGACAGCATGACGCATTTTGACTTCAAAACGCTGCTTCCAGCACTCCTTCACGTAGAGGATCGCATGAGTATGGCGCACGGACTCGAATCACGGGTGCCGTTCTTGTATCGGCCGTTGGTGGAGTTAGCTGCGACCATTCCATCAAATTACAAGTTCAAGGACGGAAACATGAAACATATTTTGAGAACCTCCCTTGGCTCCATGTTGCCACATTCTATTGCGAATCGGACCGACAAGATGGGGTTTCCTGTTCCATTACAGGAGTGGTTAGGGAAGGAGGGGATTGTCAGACAATTCGTCATGGACATCCTGTCTTCTCGGCGCGCTTTGGAGCGTCCGCTGATCAACAACCGGACGGTCCTATCTGGACTGGGACGTGAGTTAAAATTCGGACGGAAACTTTGGGGCTTTCTCTGCCTGGAACTGTGGCAGCGGGCGTTCCACGACCGAGCGGCGATCTATAAGGATCTGCTAAAGGGTGAGGAGGCGCGGACATGAAGATATTGATTACAGGCGGGGCTGGATTTATTGGTTCGCATTTGGTCGATCGGTTGCTCGCGCAAGGTCACGAAGTGTGTGTGATTGATAATTACGCGACCGGGCGACGAGACAACCTGGCCCCTCACAATCGATTGCAGCTTGTCGAAGGAACCATCGCGGAGCACTCGCTCGTTGATCGTGTTTTTGACGAGTTCCGACCGGACCAAGTGGTGCATGCTGCCGCATCATATAAGGATCCAGACAATTGGCAGGAAGATTCTCTCACAAACGTTCTCGGGACGGCGAACGTTGTACAGGCCGCTAAGCGATGCAACGTTAAGAAACTCGTGTATTTTCAAACGGCGCTCTGCTACGGACTCAAGCCTTTAGAGCAGCCGATCACCCTCACTCATCCTATACGGTCGGAAGGCAGCAGCTACGCAATCAGTAAAACGGCAGGCGAACAGTACGTGATGCTGAGTGGGCTGAACTGGCTTTCGTTCAGATTGGCTAACGCGTATGGGCCGCGCAACCTCAGTGGACCCTTGCCGACGTTCTACCATCGGTTGACCAGCAACAAGCCCTGTTTTGTGATGGACACACGGAGGGACTTTGTCTTTATTGATGACTTGGTCCAAGTTGTGCTGATGGCGATTGAGGGAAAAGGACAAAGCGGTACGTATCATATCTCTTCCGGCTCAGACTACTCGATTAAGGACCTGTTCAACGCGACCGTGCAGGCATTGGGCATCAGACTGGACCGTGAGGTCGAGGTTCGGCCGCGCAATCCAGACGATGCCTTTACGATCTTGTTGGACCCTTCGAAGACGATGCAGGATTTTTCCGGTTGGAAAGTCCGGACGCCATTGGAAAAAGGGGTGGCGTCCGCGTTGGACTATTATAAGCGGTTTGGCATTACCCAGACATTCACCCATCTGAAGGCTCTTGCCGATAAGAAGTGATGATCATTCACTCCATTGAGGAACTCGGATGAAGGAATTGCGGGGGCAGACCTGCCTGGTCGTCGGAGGGGCGGGCTTCATCGGCAGCAATCTGGTTCGAGTCCTGTTGGCTGAGGGATCAGCGGCAGTCACCGTCATTGATAACTTATTATCAGCCGAACGGAGCAACATACCGGAGGATCCTCTCGTCAATTTTGTGCAAGGCTCGATCGCGGATGATGGGATCCTGAGCACATTGAACGACGAGTTCGACTATGTGTTTCACCTGGCCACCTATCATGGCAACCAGAGCTCAATCGCCAATCCCTTGGAGGATCACGCGAACAATCTTATCACCACGTTAAAATTGTACGACCGGATCAAACACTTCAGCCGTCTGAAGAAAGTGGTGTACGCCGCGTCCGGATGCACGCTGGCAGCACACACGTATGACCAGGCCCAAGCCACGACGGAAGACGGTCCAGTGCCATTCGAGTTGGATAGCCCTTATCAGATCTCCAAAGTCGTCGGTGAATTTTATTCGGTGTACTATCATCATCAGCATAAGTTGCCCACCGTGCGCGCCAGGTTTCAGAACGTCTACGGTCCAGGGGAAATACTCGGAGCAGGACGCTGGCGGGGGACCCCTGCAACGGTATGGAGAAATGTGACGCCAACCTTCATCTATCGCGCCCTGAAACAGCTTCCATTAACGGTCGAGAATCAAGGGCTCGCAAGCAGAGACTTCATTTACGTCGAGGATATTGCCCGTGGCCTTATGCGATGTGCGACGGACGGGAAGCCGGGTGATGTGTACAATGTGGCCAGCGGGGCAGAGACCTCGATTCTTGAACTGGCCACTTTGATTAATCGACTCACACGGAACCCCTCAAGCATCGAGTTTCTTCCGGCCCGGAAATGGGATCGTTCAGGCAGGCGATTCGGTAGTCCTGAAAAAGCCAAACGGGAAATTGGTTTCGAAGCCCGTGTCTTACTTAACGAGGGCTTATCAAAGACGATTGAGTGGACCCGCAAGAATCTCTCAATGATAGATCTTTGCATAAAAAAGCACGATCCTCAGATGAAGATGTTCGCCTAATCTCG
>DASUXH010000096.1:0-3318 GCA_036378015.1 Nitrospira sp.
ACCCGGCGGCTGGCGGTGCCTGAAGACGAGGCCCTCAAATTCGCGTGCAACGCCGTCTGTGTGGGAAAGCACGTTGTGTTGCCGTCCGGCTGTCCGGAGACCATGAAATGGTTGGACGTCCGCGGCTATCGGCCTTACGAAGTTCCCCTGGAGGAATTCATGAAATCCGGAGGTTCAGCGAAGTGTCTGACGTTGGCGCTCGACTAGAACCGACCGGTCAATGGTCCATCGGCCATGCCCCGCTCGCCCTCACCGCTGTCTGAAGAGAAACGCGCCGTACAGTCCCGCGATCGCAATCGTCACCAACTCGATGGTCATCAGCAGCCGGCTCACCACTGCATCGGGCGTCGGAGGCGTCAAAATAAAATGCAGCCCGAGAAATTCCGGCGCTTGTGTCGGCGGCGTTTCCCACGGAGGGAACAGAACCGCAAGCACGAGAACGGCCGCCATGCCATAGAGCACCTGAAGATTTAACGCTTCGGAAGAGATGAAAAAGTTTGGACGGTGTTGGACGACGGAGGGGTCAAGCGGACTGCCGCACACCGTGCAGTAGCGATAGATCTCGGGCAGCTCTCGCCGACACTTGGGACAGGGCCTCATACCTTGTTCAGGCTACACGGAACGGAGGGCCTTTGCTAGAGCGGTGAAACACACAGGTGTCAGAAGCTGTAGCTCACGCCGAGATCCAACATGAGCACGCTGTATGTGGCGCGAAAACCGAAGGGATCGGCATTCGGGTTGCTGTCGTTGGAGCTGTACGACATTCTTGCCCGATGGTACGTCATTTCACCGAAGAGAGCCCAGTGGCGGGTCAAGAGATAGCGCAGACCACCCTCCGCATTGAATCCGATCGATGTCCCTGACTGTCCCGGAGGGGCGGTCGGACCTTTCAACTCGCCGAAAAACAGCGCCGGACCCACGCCGATGTAAGGCTGGAAGCGATTGCCGGGGTAGCGGATCATCAAGGTCGCCACTTCCCAAACGATCATTCGCTGATGGACCCCTGAAAGCGTCCCGGAATTCAACGAACCGCCGGGGCCGGTAAACGTAATGGATCCTTCCTTGATGTGTGGCGTGGTGTAGGAGAGGCCGGTCTCGATGCCCAGCCACTTGGCACGTGAAAAATAATGTCCCAGCTTCGCCCCAACGTTCATCGAGTTCTTGAGCGGCTGATCCGATATGTCTAGCCCGCCGATGCCCTCCTGCGTCGTGACGCCGCCACTTAAGCTCTGAGGAAAGGTGACGCCGAATTTGCCAGCCACATAGGTCTCGGCCTGCGCCATGGGCGCCTTCCATGGGTGCTGAGCCAGTGCGGCCAGCACGCCTATTCCTACGACCGCTATCATCACCATTCGCAGTCTGTGCATGATTCCACCTCGCTCGGGATGCGCCTCTATGCCATCCTACTCATCGAACGCTGTGCCACGAAGCAATTTGTGAAACTTTGCCTGCGGGTGAGCAAACGATGTGCCAGGAAAATCGCGAAAACTTGAGCCTAAACCGCCGATTCTGGGCTGTGACGGCCTGTTCCTGTCGTCTAGATCAGTCGGTGTTGTACCGTCCGTGGACAACGCACTTCGTTGACAGAAGAAAGTCGGCGTTCCTATAATCCGCCCGCTCGATTGGGCGCGCGTAGCGAGCGACCCATCCCGTCCACGAACTCTTCATCTAAACGATGCCACCCATCCAACGAATCGCCATAATTGGTGCCGGAGCCTGGGGGACCGCTCTCGCAAAGCATCTCGCGGAAAAAGGGCTACAAGTCATCTTGTGGGCCTACGAGCGGGAAGTGCTCGACTCGATTGCCGCGAAACACGAAAACCAGCTGTTTTTGCCGGGTGTCACGCTTCCCGCCTCCTTGAAGGTCACGAACGTTCTGGCGGAAGCGGTGGAATCGTGCGACGGCTTACTCTTGGTCGTCCCGTCCCATGTGGCTCGCCTCGTCCTGCAGCAACTCGCTCCCTTGCTTGCTCGGCCGCTTCCCATCGTGAGCGCGACGAAAGGCGTCGAAGAAGATACCTTCAAGCTCATGACGCAGGTCATCACTGATGTGCTGCCTCCGGCGCTTCATGACGGAGTCATGGTGCTGTCCGGACCCAGCTTCGCGATGGAAGTCAGTCGGGGACAGCCCGCGGCATTGTGTCTGGCAGGGACCAATGATGCGTTGGTCGAAACGTTCCAGACCGCTTTCATGACGCCCGCTCTTCGCGTGTATGCCGACGGCGATGTCATCGGCGTGCAATTGGGCGGGGCGTTGAAAAATGTGATGGCCCTCGCCGCCGGCGTCATCGATGGATTGGCCTTGGGACACAACACGAGGGCTGCGATGATTACCAGGGGATTGGCGGAGATGGTGCGCCTGGGCATGGCGATGGGAGCCGATGCGAGAACCTTCTATGGGTTATCAGGGGTCGGCGATCTCGTTCTGACCTGCACCGGCGCCCTCAGCCGCAACCATCAGGTCGGCGTTCGCCTTGGTCAAGGCGACAAACTTGAGACGATCTTGGGAGGCATGCAGGCGGTGGCCGAGGGCGTGCGGACGAGTCGGGCCGCTGCCGGTTTGGCGATGCGGCATGGAGTGGAGATGCCGATTGTCCGGGAAGTCAATGCCGTCCTGTTTGAAGGAAAATCCTGCCGCAAAGCCGTCAGCGATTTGATGGAACGGGTCGCCAAACCTGAAAAGGCTCGTCCATGAATCGTGAACGGCTCGAGCAGCTGCTCATCCGTGTGCGAAGCGGGAAAGTCTCGGTGACGGCGGCGATGGAACAGCTTCGCGCACTGCCGTTCGAAGACTTGGGTTTTGCCTCCCTCGATCATCATCGTTCGATTCGTCAGGGCTTCCCCGAAGTGATTTTTTGCGAGGGCAAAACGCCCGCGCAGATACGCGGCATTGCCGCGTCGCTGCTCAAACATCACAGACCTTTTCTCGCCACCCGCGCCAGTCCGCAAGTGGCGGCGCTCATCAAGCGGATCGACCGTCGAGCGGTCTATCATGAGCTTGCTCGCATCGTCGCTGTTCGCGATCTCAAACGACGACTCGAGGGACACGTGTTGGTCATCACCGCCGGTACCTCCGATGTCCCCGTGGCGGAGGAAGCACGAATCACGGCCGAAGTCATGGGAAGCCGGGTGGAGACCCTCTATGACGTGGGGGTTGCCGGTATTCACCGGTTGTTGGGACGTCACAGGCAGCTGACGGATGCCCGCGTCATTGTCGTGGTCGCGGGGATGGACGGCGTGCTGCCGAGCGTGGTGGGAGGATTAGTGGACTGTCCTGTGGTCGCTGTCCCGACGAGCCGCGGCTACGGTGCAAGCTTC
>DASUXH010000097.1:0-2983 GCA_036378015.1 Nitrospira sp.
GTGGATATCGACATCTTTCACAGACCTTCCCAGCAATTGGACCGATCCACTCGTGGGCCTCATCAAGCCCAGCACGATCTTCATGGTCGTGGTCTTGCCCGCACCGTTCGGCCCAAGAAACCCAAAGATCTCTCCCTGCCCGACCGACATCGACACGTCCCGAAGCACGGTGGCCGGCTGTTGCCACGGCCAGGTGGGCCGATACGTTTTCGTCAGGCGCTCAATGACGATGGCATCCATCTGATTTCTCTGGGGTTTTAGAAGGGTTCTTCTTATCTGAAGACGATCATAGCAGGCTGGTTCGTAGCATCAAGAAAATCACGCGATTCATTCCACGGTCTGAATAAACCCACGGAGATTACCGGTTCCTTCTTCGTCCGGTCATCGCCAACCGTTCCGTCATTTCGCTGCTCGACACGGCGCCGCTCTTGGCGTCGTAGAGGAACAGGCCGCCCGACGGCTCAACGGGCAACGCCGGCAAGAAGCCGGGTCCGATCAGGGCTTCAAGGCTGGGAGGATACCGTCCATTCTGCTTTCGATACCGATCGATGGCCTGCTCAAGGAGGTAGAGATCCCGTTCTGTCAGGACGATCTTCAGACGAATTTCCAACAGCTTTTTGGCGTTTTCATCGGTCGCCTTTTCGTACAAGTCCGCCAAGAGATTGACGGCTTGTTGGGGAGAATGGCCGGACACATACAAATTGGCCGCGAGCGTGGCCAGACTCGAAGGGGCCCCGGACAGCCGTGACGCTTGCGACATGTACTCGGCAGCTTTGGCATCGTCGTACAGTTCGTAGTAGTAATTGATGCCGATCAGGAACGGGAGCTTCCATTCCGTCGGATTGTGCCGCATACCCTTCATCATCAGTTGGTTGCTTTCCTCGGGCAGCACGACGAGAGTGGTGAGAGCCAATCCCCCGGCTTCGTAGGCCCGTACGAATTTCGGGTCCAGCGTCGTAATGATGTCCAGCGCGCGATAGAGCCAGCGACCGTTGGATTCGGAAACTTTCTTCTCTCCCATGACCTGAATCGACTGAATCCACAGCAGATCGGCAATCAGTTCCCGGTAGCCGAGCGAGACGATTTTCAGATACTCGGCGTCAGGCAGATAGATCAGCCGCTCCAACTTTTTCTCGGTCCCTTGCCAGGGTTTAAGGGCGACTTGCAACGCGATGAGCAGCCCCATCAGCGTCGCGCTGATCAGCCAAAAGCTCATGTGATCGCGCCACACTTTCATCGCATCGGCTCCATGGCAACCGCCCGTCCGAGCGGATACAGATCGACATCCAAAAACCTCCGTTCCGTCTCGCTCAGCTGCCGATGCGCATACTTGGAGAGGATTGCCTTCATAGCGGCATACTCCCGCCGATAGTCGCCTGGAATGCCCGCACGCAACGAGTGCTCCGCGAGCAGGGCCCGCCCGGGGAGAAAATTCGGCTCATATGACACAGCGGTGGTCAAAAGTTCCACGGCCTCCTTCTCGAGTCCGTCGACCAATCGGAGTTGAGCGAGTTCGAAATAACTGAACGGGGAATACGGATCCAAACGGATGGACTCCGAATACGCCTCGGCGGCTTGTGACAACAGTTCGGCGCGCTGAACCCTTGTGAGAGTTTGTGAGGCCATCAGCCGGTACACCGTGCCGGAACGAAAGGCAAACCGTCCATCCACCGGATTCAGCTTTCTCGCCACGGCCTCTTCTTCCGCCGCAGTGACCAGCCACTCCGGCTTTCCGGAGTCGCTGTACAACTCCATGGCCGTGCGTGCGATCGAATCGTGATACCCGGTCGTGCCAGGATCGATGTCCGCTGCCCGGACATACCAAGTCAATGCGCCTTCGAGATCTCCCTGCGCTGCATGATGTTTCCCTTGATCGTGGGCATACCAGGCCGCGGCGGACTGGACACAAATCGCGCCGACGATCAGTGCACAGGCGATCACGCATGCGGCGCGTAAGGGATGATATGAGAAGCCGATGCGGCGCCAGATCAGCGAGTCGGGCCGCGATCGGATGAAGAGATTGTGGACGAGTCCTCCCATCAGGACGAGCAGGATCACCAGGGCCGGCTCATGAAAGGTGGAATCAACGGCCGCCTGCAGCAGTAGCATGAGTGCGGAGCCGCTCAAGCCCATCACCAGCCCGCGGTCGGTCGTGTCGGCCGGCTCGAACATCAGATAACGGATTTCCGAGGTCCACAGTACGGCACCGCAGAAGAAGACCACGAGGCCCACAAGACCGAGTTCTACGCCGATCTGCAGGTACTCGTTATGGGCGGATTCCGGCCTTTTCCCGTAGCGGATGATATTGCCCTCGATGGGAAACCGCTCTTGAAACGACCCCTGCTTGAACATGCCCGCGCCGATGCCGAGCGGATGTTCGAGCAGGCGCATGACAGAGCTCTTCCAAATGTCCAGCCTCGTATAAGCATAGGGATCTTCCGTCACGTGCGCGATTCGATGCTGCAGCGGATTCGGGACGAGAAATCCTGCCAATAGACAAACCACCAGAATGGCCAACGCCTTTTTCCCGTATCGGCAAAAAGTAAGAAACGAGAGGGCGCCCATCAGCGCCAACGCCGCGCCGCGCGATTGCGCCGTAACAAAAGCCCCGAAGGACACGGCCGCCGCGTACCACAACCATCGACGAAACCACACCGAATATCCTTCCTGTTTCGAAAAGAGCAGCACGCCCAACGACAGGAGAACAACCGACGCTTCATACGCAGCAAAGAAGTTAGGATTGAAGAACGTGCCGCGCGCACGCGTGTCTTCCATCCACGCGTATTGCGCGATTCCCGTGACCCCTTCGAACATCCCCATGCCCGTCACCAGACATACAAGCGCCCGAATCTCGGCCTGCGACCGAATGCCCTGCGCGACCATCGCAAACAATGCCGTGTAGGACAGCATGCTGAGCACCCATTGCACACTCGCATTCTTGTAGGGCGCCCAGACGAGCGAGAGAATCGCCCACCCGGCGAAA
>DASUXH010000098.1:0-4280 GCA_036378015.1 Nitrospira sp.
CGCCCTGCTCGCCGATGCCCGCTTGTTCCGGTATGAGATCGAAGTTGGGGAGGATGGACAGAACATCGCGCTGGATGGCCGCATCTCAAGCGAGGACGAAAGACTTGCTGCAACCGAGATCGCACAATCGGTGTGTGATGGAAAAACAGTCATCAACAAGTTGGCCATCGACAAAGGGCTGTTGCAGGCGTGGGGCAAGAGGCAGGACGAGATCATCAGTACCCTCGTCAAGGATCGGTTTGCCAAGAGTGCCACGTTGAAGGCCGCAAACTTCGAGGTGAAGACCGAGGAGGGCGTTGTTTCGCTCAGCGGGGCCGTGCGTTTCCAGGTTCTGATTCTCGAAGCGGCAGAAGCGGCTCGCTCGGTGCCGGGTGTCAGAGCGGTGAAGACCGACAGAATCCGCCTAGGGGGCGAGGGCTGATGCAAGGCCCATCCAGCCCCGCCGCGTGTCATTTTTCAGCGGCCTCAGAAACGGACCTCATTGCCGGGAATCGCCCGTTACTTCTCACTCGTAATTTCGGGTTGGTATGGTCCGGCCAACTCATTTCACAGATCGGCGACGGCGTCTCACGGCTTGCCCTTCTTTGGTTCGTGTACGCCATCACCGGCTCGGCGCTGAAGACGTCGATCATCGGCCTTCTGCAAACGATCCCGCCGATCATGCTCGGCCCGGTCATCGGAGTGTACGTTGACCGCTTACCCAAGAAATATCTGCTGATCATCAGTGACCTGCTTCGGGCGGTGCTGATCGGCTTTATCCCATGCATGGTCGCGGTGGAGTCGTTTACCGTGTCCATGCTGTACGTCCTCGTTCTGCTCCACGCCATCGCGACGGCGGTCTTTGGGCCCGCGTTGACCGCGGCGATACCGGCCATTGTTCCGAAAACCCAGTTTACCGCAGCGAATGCGCTCCTCCAAAGCACCACGAGCCTGGGAATTATTCTCGGACCGGCGTTGAGCGGATTGGGTATCGCGGCCTACGGGTCGCAGGAAGTGCTGTGCTTCAATGCCATCACCTACCTCGTCTCAGCCCTCTGTCTCTCGCTGACGAGCTTTGGCGATTCCAAAACATCCTCTATGCCAGAAGCTCCCAGCTCAACGCTTTTGCAAGATTTGATTGAAGGGTTTCGCTATAGTGTCATAAACAGGCCGGCCATTCTGGTCTTGACTGGCACGGCGGCACTGTATACGTTTGGTACCGCGGCACTGACGTCTCTCTTTCCAGTCTTCGCCAGAAAGTTGCTCGACCTCGGTCCCGTAGAGATCGGCTATCTATGGTCGGCATTAGGAGGCGGGCTATTGCTCACCTCGATCGCGCTCCTGTGGGCGACGGGTTGGACCGTCAAGGACCGCAGCCGATTGATTTTCAGTACCAGCTTGCTCAGCGGCGCAGCCGTTTGTGCCTTAGTCTGGACGCCCTATCCCTATCAGGCAGGCATCCTCATGGGTTTGATCGGTGGCGGCATGGGAGCGTTCACTCCGATCGCGTGGGGAATCATTCAAGAGCTCACACCTGGGCACCTGATCGGCAGGGTCCTGGGACTGTATGGAACCGGCGCCATGACCTCCGCAATTGCCGGCATCTCCTCGTTCGGTTGGATCACTGAGCACTATGGTCCCGGACCCAGCCTGCTCGGAATCGGGATGGTGTTGTTCGCCACTGCCCTGGTGTCGCTGACGATGAGCCGGACCTATGCGCCGGTCACAATGGAGGGCCGTTCGTGAGCGAGGTCATCCGCTGGAACGATGAGTTCTACATTCTCGCGTCCTCGTCGTTGGCCGAGAACCGCGTGGAAGTGCTGAAACATGGTGAGACGTTCGTCGTCTCCGATCGCTATGGTGACATCCATCAGGTCCTTCCGGGTCCGCAGGGCCTCTATCATGAGGGAACACGTTTTCTTTCCCAGTTTGAATTTACGCTCGGCACACACAGACCCCTTCTGCTCAGTACCACCGTGAAGGAGGATAACGCGCTCCTCACGGTCGACCTCACCAATCCGGACCTCACCGCCGATGGTCAGGATCTCGTGCCGAGAGGCACTCTGCATCTCTGCCGCACCAGGTTTCTCTGGAATGGAACGTGTCACGAGCGCATCCGCATTCACAACTACGGGAACGCGGAGTTTCCCCTCGCGATCAGGATTGCCGTGGACGCCGACTACGCTGACCTGTTTGAGGCGAGGGGGCAGCAGCGGGAGCGCCGCGGCCAACGGCTTCATACGCTCCACTCGGGCGAAGGCCTCGTGCTGGGCTACGAAGGCCTCGATCGCGTCATTCGCCGAACCCATGTCCGTTGCTGGCCGAAACCGGACCATGTGGCGGTCGGAGGACTGATCCTCGAATCCTTGGTGGGACCACGCAGTGAAATCTCATGGGAGCTGGCCGTCGCCTGCGAAATCGAACCCCGGAAGTCACAGGTGTTTCTCTCCTATGACCAGGCCAGCACTGAATCGGATTGCGCGCTGAGAGCCGCCAGGGAGCGGGATTGCCACATTTATACGTCCAATGAACATTTCAACGACTGGTTGAATCGGTCCGTCGCCGATCTCGAGATGCTCATTTCCGAGACTCCGAACGGACCTTATCCGTATGCAGGCGTGCCCTGGTTCAGTACGCCGTTTGGCCGTGACGGCTTGATCACCGCGCTGGAGATGCTTTGGATCAATCCGCGCGTGGCTCGCGGCGTGCTCGGGTTTCTCGCCGCCACGCAGGCGACTGATAATATTCCCGAACGGGACGCCGAAGTCGGCAAAATTCTCCATGAAACGCGACGCGGCGAAATGGCCGCGCTCGGGGAAATCCCCTTCGGACGGTACTATGGCAGTGTGGACGCCACGCCTCTGTTCATCATGCTTGCCGGCGCCTATTATGTGCGCAGCGGGGATCTCGAGTTCATTACGTCGATCTGGCCGAATATTCAGCGCGCGCTGCATTGGATCGATGAGTACGGCGATCCGACGAAAACCGGCTTCGTGACGTACGACCGTCAGTCCTCCAACGGACTCGTGCAGCAGGGGTGGAAGGATTCCCATGATGCCGTCTTTAACGCCGATGGCACAGGGGCATGTGGCCCCATCGCACTATGCGAGGTTCAGGCGTATGTGTACCAGGCCAAGAAGGCGGCCAGCGATCTCGCGCGTCTGATGGGGGACGCTGACCGGGCTGCAACGCTCGTTGCTGAGGCAGACGCGCTCCGTGAGCGGTTCGAGCGAGCGTTCTGGTGTGAAGAGATCGAGACATACGCGCTTGCATTGGACGGCAAAGGTCAGCCCTGTCGTGTTCGGTCGTCAAACGCCGGTCATTGCCTGCTGGCCGGCATCGCGGGTCAGGAGCGCGCTCTACGTACGGCGCGAACGTTGTTGGCGGAGGATTCTTTCAGCGGATGGGGCGTCCGGACGATCCCGACATCGGAGGCACGATACAACCCGATGTCGTACCACAACGGCTCGGTCTGGCCGCATGACAACGCGTTGATTGCGGCCGGCATGGCCCACTATGGCTACAAGCAGGGCGCGGTGAGAATTCTCACAGGCCTGTTCGATGCCAGCTTGTTTCTCGAACTCCGCCGCCTGCCTGAATTGTTCTGTGGATTCCCAAAGCGACCCGGCGAGAGCCCAACTCGTTATCCGAACGCGTGTGCTCCGCAAGCCTGGGCCTCCGCCGCCGGGTTTTTACTGCTGCAATCCTGTCTTGGCCTGCGTATCGATGCCACCCGCCGCCGCTTGAGCTTTGTCCGTCCAGTGCTCCCGCCGTTTCTACAACGAGTCGAAATCCGCAACATCACGATCGGAGACGCCCGTGTCGACGTGACGCTCGATCGCCATCCTGAAGATGTGGGCCTGACCGTGACCCGGCGTGACGGCAATTTGGAGATCATTGTCGTCAAGTAATCTCATCAGAACTCGAGCTGTGATGATGCCGAGGGCCGGGTTCATGACTCCGGATTAAGCGTTGCTGAGACCTGCTCGTAGACTGTCCATCCAAGCAATTCAAGTTCCTGCCTAGCGCGCGGCGACACATTACCGGCGATCCAGAGTTCGCGTCGAGCGATACGAGGTCGATCGGGGACATGCGTCGTCAGAGCCTGAGCGACGGACGCGACGCGCGGGGTCCAAAACAAATAGTCGACGGGCAGCATGACGACGAGCGTCTTGTTCTTTGTGTAGAGCGCGGGAATTCGCGGGAGTGCCAGGACCCGATCAACGGCTCCTAGGTGCGCCTGATACCCGCGCATCATCTCCACCACGTGCTGGTAGAATAAGACCAACTCCTCGGAATTT
>DASUXH010000099.1:0-2087 GCA_036378015.1 Nitrospira sp.
GCTGGGCCTGAGCGACGCCGATGCCAAGGCCGTCACCATGTACTTGGGCACTCTTCGGGCGCCGAAGGCCGATGAAGCGCCGGCGGCCAAGCCGGCGAGCTGAACCGATGGGCCGCTGAAAATGCCTCCTCACCACAGGAATCCCAGTACGAATCCGCCGAGAATCACCGTGCCGACCCACACGTGTTGGTGAAAGAGTTCGAACGCCCTGGCGGGAGAGACCGGCATTCTCAGCTCGTTGACTTGTTTGGCGAAAAAGATTCCCACCGCGATCAATACGACGTAGGCGATCACGCCGATTCCGACCAATTCTGCTGCGATCCCCAATAAGAACAGCATCATGGCGCCAGCGATTCCCACGGCCCGCCATGTACCGGATCCGAAGTACAGCGCCGATGATTTGATGCCGATACGGCGGTCGTCATCCCTGTCTTGGAGCGCATAAATTGTGTCGTACGCAATCGCCCAGCACACGGTTGCGGCAAACGTCAGCCACGCCCCGCTCTCGAGCATTCCACGTGAAGCCGTCCATGCCATGATCGTTCCCCAGCCGAAGGCGATGCCCAGCACCGCCTGCGGCAGATGAACGATCCGTTTCGCAAAGGGGTAGAGCGCGGCAAGGAGGAGGGCTACCGGACTCAACATGATCGTGAGAGTATTGAGCTGCAGGACGAGCACTGCGGCACATGTCAGAAGAACGGCCAAGACGACGAGGGCATGGCGGGGCGAAAGTTCGCCTGAGGCGAGAGGCCGCAGCTTCGTTCTCGCGACATGCCGGTCGAAGGATCGATCGCTCAGATCGTTGAGGATGACGCCTGCGCTCCGCATCAAGAAAGAGCCCAGCACAAAAAGAAAGAACAACTGCCAGGGAGGAATGCCTTTGGAGGAGAGGACGAGCGCCCAGAGTGTCGGCAGCATGAGGAGCCAGGTGCCGGTCTGGCTGGGCAGGCGAATGAGCCGGCTGACGTTCGACCAGGTCAGCCGGGGCACGCTCTCCGCGCTGGAAGCCGACATGATCGCACCCTAGCCGAGGGCACCACCCCTGTCAATGAGCGTTGCCGACCGCTCGGTTGTGTCGTGCGGAGGGATTTCGGTATAAGAATGCTTGTGCGGGTACATCTTCCAGCCGTTCCAGGGCGCGGCCAGCACCTCTGGGCATGGGTCGGTCTTGTGTTGTGTTCACTGGCCGGGTGCGGGCTCTTCAGTAGCCGTGATGGCGCGCAGATCGGCTATTACCTTCCGCTCACGGTTCAATTGCGGCAGGCTCCCAATGTCGCGGCGGCGCAACTCACGTATCAGGACGCCTGCGGCCAAAACCAGGTTGTGCCCTTTGGGCCTCAGCTCGCCGAAGCGATCACGCGAAAGTCCGGGCGTGTCTTCGAAAAACTCGTGACTGATGCTGTGCCTGCCTCTGTTCCCGTCGATGGATATGAAGACGTGACGGTCGGTCTCATCTACGTGGATCTGTTTGTTCCGAGACAAGCCACGAGGAGCCATCCTGCGACGGTGGCGATCGGTCTCGACTTTGGCTACACAGCGGCGGATGGAACGGTGTTGCACAGCAAGAAGCTCCAAGGCATGGGGAGCGGCGAGGTGGATGTGAGCGCCTCTTCATGCGAAGTCAAAGGCCTGGACAAAATTCTCAAGGAAGCGATTGCCAATGTGACGGACGGCATGGCCGAGCATTTGGGCACGTCGCCGAAGATTCAACAAGCGGCAGCCGCCGGTCATACCGGCGCTTCCGCAGGGGGGACGGCGCCGCCGCCTTCCCCGGTTGCACAGGCTGCTCCCGTGGTTCCCGTCCCGGCGCCAGTGCCGGTCCCCGACCCCGCCCCGGCGGCAGGAGCCACTGCCGCTACAGAAGAGGCGCCGTCGACGCTCGTGTTTCGCGCCATCATTCGGGACGAGAACCGCAACCAGCTCCTGCATCAGGGCGAAAGCGTGTCCGTCGATATCGAGGTCAAGAACGACGGGCCCGGCGCTGCCACCGGCGTGGAAGTCTTGATGAGCGGCACCGCCGCGCTCATTGAGATGCTTCCTGCTGTCGTGTCTGTGGGAGACATCCCGGCCGGCGAGGTGAAACGCGT
>DASUXH010000100.1:0-7390 GCA_036378015.1 Nitrospira sp.
ACTGTCGCTGCCGACGGCAGCCGTGCACATCGAGTCCGGCGAGGGCAGCCGGCACAAACGGCTGCGGCTGGAGGGAACGACGGCGGTCCACGTCATGTCACGCCTGATGCCAAAAGGAGCGAGGAACGCGTGAGAACGTCCGTGGTCTGGGCCTTGTGCGCGGCCCTGATGCTCAGCGCATGTTCAAAGCCTCGTCCCGTCCTGTACGACAATGCGCAACTGAAAACCGTCGGAAAAGAAGTCGCAGACCAGGATATCGAAACCTGCAAAGAGGCGGCTGAAGCCGCCGGCGCCGAAGAGGGCAGCGGCAAGGCCGGAGGTGTGGCAAAGAATACGGCCGTCGGCGCAGGTGTCGGCGCGGCGAGCGGAGCGGTAGGAGGCGCAATTTCCGGCTCCCCAGGTCTCGGTGCGGCAATCGGCGCAGCAAGCGGCGCCGTGTGGGGATTGCTCATGGGCTTGTTCAATGCGCGTTCATCGCAGCCGGGCCCGGCCTATACGAATTACGTCAATCGATGCTTACAGGACAAAGGCTATGAGGTTACGGGATGGCAGTGAGGCGAATAGGGCAGACGAGTTGGCGCTTCTTTTGGAACAGTATCGCGGCCGCGACTCTCTTCAGCCTCATCGGCTGTGCCGGCATCCCGGAGCCGATCTTACGGTCCAATGCGAAAGTGCAGCTTCAGGGGCGTGAAGCATCGAAGTTGGATGTTGCCGTGTGTCAGCAAAAGGCGGAAGCAGCCGGCTTGAAGCCCGGGACCGGCAGTCGCAGCGGCAATATGGCCGCAGGGGCCGCGCTGGGCGTCGTCGCTGGCGCTGCCGTAGGCGCGTCGAGCGGCTTGATCGGCGGCGTGACCGGCGTGACGATCGGAGCTGCAGCGGGCGCCGGTCTCGGTCTTCTAATCGGCGTGGTGGGAGGGGCGTACAAACCGCTCGAGCCGGATGAAGCCTACGCCAATGTAGTGCTGCGATGTCTCTTCGAGAAAGGATACGAAGTCACCGGCTGGGAATAGCGGAATGATTTTCATTCGGCGAGAGAGTTTTTCGAATTGGCTTTTTGTCTTAATGCCCGTCCCTTGTCGGGCGTCGGATCGGTGATCACGCCATAGACCTCCCGTCCCTCGTGCCCCTCCGGCAGATACTCGGTGATCGGCATCCCATCTTCGCGTACGAACAAGAGGCAATGACAATATTTATAGATTTGCATTTCGTCGCAGGCACAGATCCATCGACGAAGCTTGGCCTCCGCAACTTTATCTTTGTAGAAATTGCACGGGCACAGCGGCTTTCCGAGCTCGTCCACGTGCATTGCCAGTCCCTTCACGACCGCTTCTGTGACGGCGGGATTGGGATGCATCGTGGTGCCGCTCTTCTCGGCGAAGCCCCGCACATACTTCCACATCTTGTCCAGGCTGGATTGTTTCGGTTCGGTCATATCGGTGATGTCGCTCATGAATGACGGCTCGCGGCTGTGGACGGCAGTTTACAAGCCCCAGGCCGTTCTTTACAATCCAACACTTCTCCTAAGGATGCTGAAAACGGCTGCTGGATTCGTTCTCACTTCGTTCAACGTCCCGACGTCATCATTTCACTATGCCATCTGCCGATGTGCGAGAGCAATTGATCAACCGCTTGGCCGATGAGCTCGGCACGATTGCCGCTGAGACGTTGGTCCGACGGTTGGAGACGTCGGCGGTTCAGCCGGGACAGATCTTGGAGTTGCTGGACGAGCTGCAAGAAGTCTCGACGAAAGTCTCCCGGGCAGCTATCGAAGCGCTTCCTGAATTGGATCGGCGCGCAGGAGGTTCGCAAGCCATCCTCTGGCTGGATCTGGGAATGGCGCTCGCCGAATCATCGGGAGCGACCGGGCTCAGATACTTCAAGGAGAGTCCGCTCATTCTCGGTGTGATTGGAGACCCCAACCGACAACGCTCCGTGCTGGCGGTTGGGCTTGAGCTGGCCGAATATGACGCCAACGTCAGCTGGGAATATCTCAAGACTGCCCCTCAAATCGTGACGGCGATTCCCGCCGACCAGCTGCCGCGCTGGTTGGAGCCCGGCGTGGAGTTGATGCAGACGGATGTCGTCGTAGGGCTCGAATACATCCGGCAGATTCCTGTGTTGGCGGCGGTTCTGCCGTCGGAGAGAATACGTGAATGGTTGACATTTGGCTTGAAACTCATCGCGCCGAACGCTTTCGGCAAGCCGGATTATCTGGGGACGATGGAATATTTGCGGACGAGTCCGGCGATCCTTGGCGATATCGAGGCGGCGCTTCGCGCACATGTGCTTTCGATCGGCATCCCGCTCGCGTCGCATGCGCCAGCGGCCGGAATCGCCTGGCTGGCTGAATCTCCCGCGCTGCTGCGTGCGCTGCCGTCCCCGGACTGGCGGCTGAAGATCCTGCAATACGGAGGTCTCCTCGCTGAACAGGATGCGGAGGCGACCCTGGCCTATTTTCGACACAGTCCGGGATTGGTCGGGCTGCTGGGCGAGAAGTCTTCTGGGTTCGACCGATTCGAGAACTGGTTCAAGGCAGGGATGGAAGTCCTGTCGTATAGCCCAGAGGGTGGACGGGCATATTTCTCGGCCGAATCGCAGAAAGCCCTTTCATCGGTCGAAGACGCCTTGAGCGGCGTCGCCCTGAAGCAGGTCGCCCGACGGGTGAAACTCTTCGTTCAGGGCCTCTGCGGCTCAGACGTGTCGATTGCAGCACGCATGGAGTCGGTGTGGGAACCGACCCCGCGCGCCGCGGTCACCGCCGACGGCAAGACGATTGCGTTACCGGTGCTGCTTCGACGCTATCCCAGCGCGGAAGAAAACGAGCGGCTGTATCTCATCATGGCGGCGCATGAAGCCGGACATCTGGAATTCGGCACGTACCGGCTTCAGCTTGATCAGCTCGCCGATCTGGTCGCGGCCGTCTGCCGTCGCTACCATCGGGACATTCCCGGGACGGTAGGAACGCTTGGCGATCTCTTTCGACTCTATCCGCAACCGCGGCTGATTGAAGATCTTTGGGCAGTCCTCGAAGACGCGCGCGTGGAGTTTTTGCTTCAAACACACTACCCAGGACTTCGAAATGATCTCGCGCAGTTTGCTGCCGACACGATCACCGCTCGAAATCCTATAGATGCGTTGACTGCAAGAGAGTTGGCGGTGGACTGTCTGTTGCGGCTTTCCGCCGGGGCATCGCTGTCATCGGCAGTCCCTCATGCCATCACGGAGGAAGTCTCGATTCTCTGGGCACTGTGCCGGCGCATCTTGACGGTTGCCGCAACAGCGGAGGATGTCGTTCGCACCGCCGACGAGGTCTATAGCCGGCTCGAGGAACTCGTGGCCTCGTCAGCGAACAATAAGACCGAGACGCCTACGGCTGATCGTTCGGAGGTCAGTGTGAGGTCGGGAGCGTCTGAAGAGGGGAGCGAGACGTATCGCGGGGTCGACAACCTCTTCTACCGCGGGGAGATGAACGCCGCCTTCATCGCGGGACAGAGCGAGCAGTTGGAAAATCTGCAGGTCGCCGGACAGGCGGGCGGGTCGACTGAGCTGTCTGGAGCTCGAACGGGGGGTGGACAACAGTCACCCGACGGGGACGCTTTGGGCGGAGGCCGCTCGTTGCCGGCCGTCGTTGAGGAGATGCTCGCGCTCGAAGTCGATGCAGCGTCGCCGGAACCCAATCGTGAAGACGAGCGAGTCCGGCGCTATCACGAGTGGGACTACCGCCTTCAAGACCATCGCGTCAATTGGTGCCGCGTCGTCGAACGTGACGCAGACCGCGGCTCGGATGAGTGTGTCTCCGGGACATTGAACGCCCACGGAAGCACGGTGCGGCTGCTGCGTCGATACTTCGAGGGATTGCGGCCTCCGGCCTTTCGCCGCATTTCCGGCCAGTCCGACGGAGAAGAACTGGATATCGATGCTGTCGTGCGAAGAGCGGCTGAGCAAAGGGCGGGCTTCCAAGGCAGCGACCGGGTGTATATCAGACATGAAAAGAAAGAACGCGACGTCGCCGCAGCGTTCCTTGTCGACATCAGCGGATCGACCGGACGACAGATCGAGAGCGGTCGGCGGATCATCGATGTCGAAAAGGAGAGTCTGGTCTTGCTCTGCGAAGCCCTCGAAGCCGTGGGCGACCAGTACGCCCTTTACGCCTATTCCGGTCAGGGCCGCGGGTCGGTCGAGATTCGAACGATCAAGGAGTTCGATGAACGGCTGGGCACGACGACCGCCCAACGATTGGGCGGGCTGTCTCCGTGCCAACAAAACCGGGACGGCGCGGCAATCCGTCATGCCGTCGCCAAGTTGAAACAACGGGATGTCAGGACCCGTCTCCTGGTTCTTCTCAGTGATGGGCGCCCCCTGGACGGCGATTACAAGGATGAGTACGCGCTTGAAGACACGAAGGCCGCGTTGCGGGAAGCCAGACGAGAAGGCATCCATCCCTTTTGTGTCACCATCGACCGCGAAGCGGATCAGTATGTGCGCCGCATGTATGGAGAAGTCGAGTACACGGTGATCGACCGGATTGAATCGCTTCCAGGCAGGCTGCCGAGGGTTTACCAGCGGCTGGCAACTTAGCCACACGCAATCTCGTGGAACCCTCAAGGAACGGCATGGCATGGGACATTGGTAACGCATGATGGATCACTCTGCGAAGGGGACTGTCCCGCCCTGGCTGTACAAACTTTTTACGGGGCATCAATATCCCTATGTGCGACGGCTGGCCAAGTTTGCTCAGCCCCTTCAACCTGGCCAGGAGCGCCCGGAACCGACGAAAGAGATGATCGAGGCCAAGTTTTGGGAGGTCTACCCCCAGTGTTCCGCGAAAATTCTTCAGGAAGTGAAGACAGGCATGATCGTCGTGTTCCACGATCTGGGCGAGTATCCTCCGGGAGGGTATCAGGAACTCGTAGACAATCCAGAGGACTTTCTGGCAAAAACGTACGGGAAAAAGAAGATTAAAGTGAACTTTTACCATGGCGAGAATTTCGTGTGCACGATCAACTTCAAAGTGGCGGGATGGACGGAACACGAACATTAGCGGTGCTGGGTCCTGAGTGCTAAGTCCCGTGACCCCAGCACTCAGCACTTCTGGAGGCAGTATGGATCGACCGAAAATTACCGTGGTGGGAGCGGGAAACGTCGGCGGGACAACGGCGCAGCGGCTGGCCGAGCGCGATGCGTACGATGTGGTGCTGGTGGACATCGTCGAAGGCGTGCCTCAGGGCAAGGCGCTCGATATCTCACAAGCCGGTCCCGTATGCGGCTACAGCACGAAGGTCGTCGGGAGCAACGGCTACTCAGAAACCGCCGGATCCTCCATCGGCGTGATCACCTCTGGCATTCCCCGGAAGCCCGGCATGAGCCGGGATGAGCTCCTGGCCACAAACGCGAAAATCGTGAAGTCGGTAGTCAGTGAGTTGCTTTCGCGTTCCCCCGACATCATCCTCATCCTCGTCACCAATCCGCTCGATGCGATGGTTCATGTGGCCCGAAAAGTCAGCGGTTTGCCCAAAGGGCGCATCATCGGGATGGCAGGCGTACTGGACTCCGCGCGGATGCGCACCTTCATTGCGCAAGCACTGAACGTTCCCGGGCCGGACGTCGAAGCGATGGTCTTGGGAGGACACGGTGATACAATGGTGCCGTTGCCGCGATACACGACGGTGAAGGGTCGGCTCGTTTCCGACATGATGCCGAAAGATCGGCTTGAGGCGATCGTCCAACGCACGCGAGACGGAGGCGCGGAGATTGTCGGATTGCTGAAGACAGGCAGCGCCTTTTACGCGCCGTCCGCGTCGGCGGTGGATATGGTGGAAGCGATCATGGCGGATCAGAAACGTGTGATGCCCTGTGCGGTCCTCTGTGAAGGCGAATACGGCTTGCGCGATGTCGTGGTCGGGGTGCCCGTCCAGCTCGGCAAGGGCGGCGCTGAACGGGTCGTCGTGTATGATCTGACACCCGATGAACAGAAGGCGCTTGAAGTCTCAGCAAACGCGGTCCGGGAACTGTGCGCAACCGTTGACCGGTTGATGGCGTAGGTCAGACCGTCCTCGTTTCCAACCCACTGACGAGACAACGTCGAGGAGACGGCGTGACGCCGCGACGACGTCGGGAAGCCGTGAGCCTTCTTGACAATCAGGAGAGCCTACAGTACACAAAACAATTTAGCAGTGCACTGAATGAGGAGATGCCATGAAATTTCTTGAAGATCCGATGCAGACGATGGGCGCGGGATTCGCAGTGGCGCTCGTGCTGATTGTGGTGTATTTCGGCATTGCCGGCGTCGGGGCCGGGGAAGCCGACTGGGGCGGAATTCTTCTCCGTTGGATTCACTTTCTGGCCGGCATCACCTGGATCGGGCTGCTCTACTTCTTCAACCTCATCAATGCGGCCTTTATGAAGAGCCTGGATGGTCCGACCAAGAATGTCGTCATTCCCAAGTTAATGCCTTCTGCGCTGAATTGGTTCCGCCATGGAGCCACCGTCACGGTGTTGGCCGGAATTCTGCTCTACATCAAGCTGTATATGCATGGGGGCACCGGCGCCTACGCCCTGGCGATCGGCGGTCTCCTCGGCATCATCATGATGGTCAACGTGCATGCGATCATTTGGCCCAATCAAAAGAAGATCATCGCTGCTGTGACCGCGGCCGCACAGGGGACCCCCGCGCCGGCTGAGATGGCACAATGGGGCCGGACGGCCTTGCTGGCCTCCCGGGTCAATTTCATGCTGTCGATTCCCATGCTGTTTTTCATGGGTGCGGGAAGCCACCTGAAATAGCTCCACTGTTGCCGGCTGACGGTCGATGTCCCGTCAGCCGGTTTTCCTGTGTCCCCTTAACAACCACAGTCCGGCCAATATACCCAGGATCGTGTAGGGCTCTGGTCCTAAACCATTGAGAATCAGGCCTATTCTAGGCACTTTGCCTTGACGGAACGGGAGTAGGCCCCGTATAGTACCCTTTCACCTTTTGCGGTTCTGGAGCGTACCGGATGATGACGCTAGCGGAAGCCCGCCTTGTGGAAAAGATCGAAGGCGCCCCCTGGGATATCGACGCCTACATCAAGGTCGGCGGCTACGAGGCCTGGAAGAAGTGCGTCAACGAGCTCACACCGGAGCAAGTGGTTCACGAACTTAAGACGTCAGGGCTTCGCGGCCGCGGCGGTGCGGGCTTTCCCACGGGCGTCAAGTGGGACAAGGTCCTCCATCACCGGGTGAAGGAGCGCTACTTCGTGTGCAACGCGGGCGAACATGAGCCCGGTACGTTCAAGGACCGGCACCTCCTGAAAACCATTCCCCATCAGCTCATCGAAGGATGTCTGATCGCCTCGCGGACCGCGCAGGCCAAGGCGTCGTTCATTTATGTGAACCACGAGTATGAGGAAGA
>DASUXH010000101.1:0-3396 GCA_036378015.1 Nitrospira sp.
CCGCAAGAACGGTTTTGATCGCGGTGGCCAATTCCTGCGGCGCTGTATCCTTGGTTACATACGCAGAGGCCCCGCTCTTCAGGGCCCTGACGGCATACTGTTCCTCGGGATGGAAACTGAGCACGACGACAGGCAGGCCGGTCCGAAGTGTTTTCAATTTCTTCAAGACATCGAGCCCATTGGTATCGGGAAGATTGATATCGAGCACCACCAGGTCCCACGAGCCTTCTTGAACCTTGGCGACCGCTTCCTGACCTGTTCCCGCCTCGGTGACCTCGAGCTGCTCAAAAGCATCCGCCAGCATCTGCTTCAGTCCGACCCGCACGATCGCGTGGTCGTCGACCAGAAGAATCCTCAACTGTGTACGTTGATGATCGGGAACTTCGATCGAAGGGGCAGGTTGATTCGACTGCATCGGGCGTAATGTACTGGCCACGATCGGTGTTGAGGTCCGCCGCCACTGTAGCGAAATCCGACAGGAAAGTGAACAGCATAATTCATGCGTAGGATTCGTCCTACAAGATTTTTGTTAAAGAGACATCGAACCACACACACGGCGTTCAGCGGTGCTCTTTCGCGAGAGGCGCATTCTCGAATTTGGTGGGGAGGGACAAGGTCACCTCGGTGCCCTTTTCAGGCGCGCTCACGATTTTCACCGCGCCACCGACCAGTTTTACACGCTCGTGCAGCCCGCGAAGTCCGAAGGAGCGCCCTTCCTTCCATTGCTCGGGACGCAAGCCGCGGCCGTCGTCATGAATGGTCAAGACCAGGTGGTCGTGCTCAACCATCAAGCGTATCTCGGCCTTTGACGCGTGGGCATGCCGCATCACGTTGGTCAGGAGCTCCTGGGCGCCGCGAAAGACCGTGGTGGCCAGCGCGACTTCCACCGGCGCGTCGCGAAGTGACGGGTCGATCGCCAACTCGCATGGAAGTCCCGTCCGATCCTGAAACGATGTGGCGAGCCATTCCAAGGCAGCGACAAGCCCCAAATCGTCCAGCACGCCGGGACGCAACGAAGCCGCCGTGGCGCGAACGGATTGAATCAAGCCATCAATGGCATGAGACATGCCGATTGCCTTCGACTTCATTCCGGCAGCTCCCGTGGCTTTGAGCGGACGCGACAATTCCTTCGCCAACCAGGCGACGTCGAATTTCAGACCGGTCAACGCCTGGCCGAACTCGTCGTGAAGCTCCCGCGCCAGCCTCTTTCGCTCGATTTCTTCCGCTTCCGTCAATCGTCGGGTCAGATCGCGCAGCTGCTCGTAGGTTTCCTTCAATGCGCGTTCAGCCTGCTTGCGCTCGCTGATATCACGGAGAAATGCGCTGAAAATTTTTCCGCCGTCGATGGTCAAGGCGGTGACGGACAATTCGATGGGAAACTCGCGTCCGTCTTTGTGCAAGGCGGAAAGTTCCACCCGGCGATTGAGAATGGGGCCCTGTCCGGAGGATAAAAACCGCTGTAAACCGGTGTTATGCGCCTCGCGATAGCGTTGCGGCAGAATGGTGTCGCTCAATAACCGCCCCATGATTTCCTGTTCTTGATAGCCGAACATCGACGCCGCCTGTGAATTCCATCCCGTGATGATGCCGCGCTCGTCCATCGTCACGACGGCGTCCAACGCGGACTCAACGATGGCCCGTGTCCGCATTTCACTGGCCTGCAAGGCGGCGACGGCCTCCTTCCGCGCAATCGACGCCGCCAAACCATTGCAGACGGATTCAACGGTTTGACGCATGGGCTCAGAAATCGCGTCTCGGCTGAACAGGCCCAAGACGCCGAAGACCTGGTTTTCGACCATCAAGGCAAACCCTGCAAACGCCCGGAGCCCGTGTTCACGCATCCACGCCTTGTTCGGCAACCGATCGTCGCTCAGGACGTCGTTCGTGAAGAGCGAGCCGTGGCCTTGGGCAATGCGGCCGATTTTTAGCGCGCCGAGCGGCACACGACGGTATTCGCCGTTGAGATTCGTCGAGAGACCAGAACTGGCGTGCAGGTGAAGACACAAGGTCCTGTCCTGGCACCAGGATGCCTTGTGACAGTTTGCGCAGAGATCACCGGGCTTGAGGAGCCATACACGCGTGAAGGCCGCCCCCAGATGCTCTACTGCCGCATCCGTGCAGCGGTGGAGGAGGCTGTCGAGCGGTTCATCGTGATTCAAGATCAGACTGACTTTGGCGGCGAACGCCGCGCACTTCGCGCGCTCCTCCAGCGCCTGTTCCGCAACTTTTCTCGCCGTGATGTCGCGGGTGATGGCTTCCACGCCAACGATGCGACCTTCGACGCGGCGAAGACGGACATGCTGACCGAACCACACTTCCTTCCTGTCCTTCGTCAGTGCAGGAAATTCATAATAGGTGCTTGGAATCTGGGCCGACAGCTGGTGCTTGTAGAACCGCTGGGCCTTCTCGCGCACGTCTTCCCGGATCAGCTCGAGGTAATGCTTCCCCAGCAGATCCTCCTGTTCATAGCCCATCATGGCGCAGGCGGCGGCATTGACGAACGTGAACCGGCCGTCCAGGCCAGCCGTATAAATGATGTCGGTCGCCTGGGACACGAGCGAACTGTACCGCGCCTCACTTTCCCGTAAAGCTTCCTCCGTCCGCTTCCTGGCCGTGATATCGATCTCGATGCCGGCCATGCGGACGGGTGCCCCCTCCTCGTTGCGTGCGATGACCCTTCCGCGATTCAGGATCCATGTCCACTCGTTTGCCTTGGTGCGAACGCGCATCTCGGCTTCGAATTCTGCAGTCTGCGTCGCCAGACAGGTCTGCAGATTCCATTCGACCACAGGGCGGTCATCGGGATGAATGCCGTCCAGACAGGATGAGATGTGAGGCGCGGGTTCCTGGGAACTGAATCCGCGCAACTGGGCCCAACGTTCGTTGAAGGAAAACGCGCCGGTCTCGATGTCCCAGTCCCATGAGGCGAGCCCTGCGCCATGAAACGCCATTTCCAAACGCTCCTGACTGGCTTGGAGTGCAGCGGTCCGTTCGTCCACTCGGCGCTTGAGCTCATGACGAACCCGTTCCAACTCCTCCTCGGTTTTCTTACGGTCGGTAATATCGTCGGCGATGCCGGCGATTCGGCACACCGCTCCGGCGCTGTCATGAACAGGAAACGCCCGATCCCGTATCCACCGCGTGGACCCGTCAGGTCTCACGATGCGGTATTCTTCGTCGTAGGTCCCCACAATCTGTTTGGTCAACGCAGCCTGGAGGACCCGTGCACGGTCTTCCGGATGGATCGCTTCGAGCCACGACCGCGGTGAGCGATATAAGCTTTCGCATGATTGTCCCCAGATCGATTCGTAGGCCGGGCTGATGTAGAGAACTTCGTTTTTCGCCGTATCGGTCAGCCAGAACACCTCTTGAATATAATCGGTTACCTGTCGGAAT
>DASUXH010000102.1:0-4454 GCA_036378015.1 Nitrospira sp.
GTTCGCGGGTGGGCGGAACCATCAACTCAATCAACGTTCCGCATCGGGCCATGTGCGAGCACATACAAGAACAAGGCTGTGCCAGGCAAGACGCTCCGCACGATCGTGCAGTCGCACGGTCAATGGCTGGAGGAGCGGTACAACCAACACTATCAGCGGGCAGATCTGTGTCTCACTGATCTTCATGGAGCTGCCCTCAATGGGGCAAACTTGGAGCGAGCCAATCTGGAGGGTGCCAATCTGCGTCGGGCCAATCTGTATCAGAGCAGTTTGGCACATGCACGTTTGATGGGAGCGGATTTCAGCAGCGCCGGCCTCGAAGACGGCAACGTGTCCGGCGCCGACATGCGACAGGCCCGGTTATCACGCGCGAATATGTTTCGAGTGATCGGGGATGAGGTGGCACTGTTCAACAGCGTGTTAGTGGGAACTCAATTGCACGAATCAAGCTTCGAGCGAAGCCACTTCGAAGGCGCCGATCTCACGTCGGCCGATTTCACGAACGCGAGCGTCATCGACAGCTATTTTTACGGCGCGAATCTTTCTCAAGCGACCCTCACTGAGGCAGACTTTATGGGAGCCGATCTTCGCCAAACCCTCCTCGTCAATGCAAAGCTGACAAAGACTAATTTGCAGGGAGCATTGCTCGATGGGGCACACCTACAAGGGGCTCGTCTCCAGGAAGCGGATCTCGAAGGCGCCTATTTCGACGAGGCCGATTTGACGGACGCCAGTCTTCGCGGCGCACTGATGCGAGGAGCGGATCTCCGCTTCACGAATTTGCATGCGACAGGCTTACAGGAGGCCGATCTGGAGGGCGTCAACCTGGAAGGGGCGCAGCTCATAAAGACCAATGCGCAAGCTGCGAATATGACTATGGCGATTCTGTATCACGCGGTGCTCGACGAAGCTGATTTCGGGAATGCCCGGTTACCCAATGCCGTTCTTATCAAGGCTCGAGGCACGGGAACTATCTTTACAAAGGCGGATCTGACCGGGATCTACGCGCCCGGAATCATACTGCACCGCGCGTCTTTCAATGAAGCCAATTTGGAGGCGGCAAACCTTGTAGCCGCAGACCTGAGGACATCGAACTTCAGGAACGCCAACCTTACTCATGCCAACCTTCAGGAGGCCAATCTCCGGGAGGCATCATTCTCGGGCGTAGATCTTACGGCCGCCACACTCGACGCTGCTGACGTTCATGGGACGGTCTTCCATGGAACGAACCTTTCTGGAACTCTTGGTTTGACGCAGGCACAGCTCGACACCGCCTGTGTGGACAGTCTCACCATGTTGCCGGCCCACCTGATACGTCCGAAACCGTGCATGCCGTCCAAGAAGACGCAGCGCCGGTAGGTACGATAGGGCCACGCGTACCTGGTCGAATCAAGTAGGCGAGGAGCCGCCGACCGGACGTCTCTTTCAAAACGCCGTACGGTCAGTTTTTCTCACAAGAGGGTGAGATAAGCCGGCCTAGGGCTGTATCTCCCGTTGACCTGCGCAACACCCGCCCGAGTCCATGCCTTCCTGTTGCTGACGTCTCATCCCATGTCGTGCTCCATGCCCGCCGGAAAAACTGCGCTCGTATTGGAGAATCGTCCAGATCTCTTCGTCGCTGAGCTGATCCGCGAATCCGATCATGGACGTTCCCGGTATCCCGTACTTGATCACCCAGAACAGCTCTCCTTCCGTCCGGTGGCGCCAAAACCCATGATGATGAAAGTTTCTGGGGCTCGGATTTAACGAGGCCGCGAGTGGCCCATCGCCTCCTCCGCTTTGGCCGTGACAGGTCATGCACGTCGCCCTGCCCTCATAAAGGGCTTTCCCTTTGGCCTGGATCTCAGCGGACGCCGGAAGCGGACTCGTCAAGGCTCTGGCTTCAGCGAGCTTGTCGGAGGGCACCCGTGGCTGCATGATGTGCTGCTCGGCCGCCGCGGAGCACAAAAGTCCGGCTCCAGCTGGAAACCACCAGAGCGCGGCTGCAACCATGACCCGGACGACGACTTGTCGGTCATGTTTAGAAGACAATGTTTTTCTCCCGCTCATCGACCATCTTGATGTAATCCGGCATGTCCTCCGGAATAGGAACTGAGACTCGAATTCAGAAACCTGTCCCACGATCCTACTGAGGCCCTTTGAAAGTGGCCTTCATATAGGCCATCAGATCGGCCACGCCTTGCTGCCCGATCGTCAGCCCCCAGTACGGCATGTTGGCGGATTTTCCCATCGCCGCCCCGCCATAATTGATGACGTTATACACATACTCGACGGGCACTTGATCGAAGGCGATGTTCGCGTGGATGGTCGGCTTCGGCTCCAGCGTGGCGGCCGCCGGGCCATCGCCTTTCCCTTTGAGCCCATGACACTGCATGCAATACTCTTTATAGATCACCTTTCCTCGACCCACGTTGGCATTGCCGAACTCGGGCGCCGTCCAGGGTTCGTAATATTTGAAGTCCGGAACTCCTTGCACCATCAAATAGCTGATGACCGCTCGCAGCTGCGGCTCTGTGGCATCGGCGAGAAACTCTCCGCTGTGGGGAACGAAGTCCTGGGGATTTTGTCCGAAACGGAAGAGCCAATCTTTGTCGTAGCGCTGACCGGCCGTTACCAGAGACGTGCTCTGCTGACCGCCGATGATTTTGCCGTTCTCCTCAATCGTATGGCAGCCCAGACAGGCGTGCGCTTTGTACGCCATGCCGCCAAACGCCGCCTGAAACTTCGTCACCTTTGTCGCATCGAAGGCGCCGACCTTTACCCGAGGATCTTTGTTGTGCTGCTCAAAATAGTCGGCAATGATGTTCGCATCGGCTTCGCTGAATACCGGATGTTTCACCGGTCCTTCGCTCAGATCCCAACGATAGCCTTTGGCGTACAACGGCGCCTCTTTGCCGGTCAGCCACCGAATCAACCAAGGACGTTGATATTTACTGCCAGCCCAAATGAGATCAGGAGCCTGGAGATGGAAGCGCGAGTCGCCCTGCCCTTCCAGCCGGTGACATTGGACGCAGGCTTGCTGGATCAACTCCTTCGCCCGAGACTGCTCGCTGCCAAACAACAGGCGCGGGAACGACATCAGTCCCACCAGCACAAGCACCGCTCCTCCGATCATCGCCCCCCGACTCACCGTCATGTGCACTCCTTGCAGGCATTGGCGTCGTGACAGGAAGGGCTGCCGCAGACATTGTTCATTACTCAGACACCGTTGATACGACATGCGGCGTGAGCTTGATATCGATCGTCGGAGCGATCGTTAACGAATGATGCACCGTACAGCCGTGCGCAACTTTCAAGAGCCTTTCTTTCATTTCGGGTGTTATTCGAAGAGGAAGATGAATTGCAAGGTCTATACGGCCCACGCGGTGCGGATTTTCAGCCATGGCCCACTCGGCCTCCACGCTCAATCCGTCCTGTGAAATCCCGTGCCGCGTGCAGAATCGCCCTACAAAATACGCGACACAACTTGCCACCGATCCGACAAAGAGCTCGACGGGGCTGACTCCTGCGTCCTGGCCGCCGTCCTCCACTGGTTGATCGGTGACAATCCGATGGCCTCTACTGACAATGTCGTGACGCGTTCCGCCGTGATGAGACACCGAAAGCTTCATGACGCTTCCCCTTCCTAGTAAGGCGAATCCTCAGGCTTTCCGCCTTTGGGCCAGTCAGATTCTTTGCCCCGAATATCCGGGCGCGGTTGACCGTTCATGTACGCAGCAACATCGAACGCTTCCGTGTCGGTCACCGTCCATCCCCATCCGCGCGGCATGTTCCCTTTGATAAACGACGCCGCCACGCTGATCCTCCCCATCTCTGCGGCAATGCTGTAAGAACCGGGGCCCCACAGCGGCGGAGCAGCCATGGTCCCTTGGCCATCGCTTCCATGGCAAAAGAAACATTTCTTTGAAAACACTGCTTTGCCTCTGGCCGGATCCGGCTGCCGGATCGGGCTCAAACGGGAGATACCGCGCCAGGCAACGGCGCTCCCGCGCGGCACATTTTGGGAGAGCCACTCGATATAGGCGATCACCGCTTGCAGCTTTGAACTGTCGGGAGGCAGCGGTTTGCCGTTCAAGCTGCGCTGGAAACAGGCGTTGATCCGCTCACCCAGCGTGATCTTTCGGCCGACTCTCGCGCTATACTCCGGATATTGGGTGCTTAAGCCGACAAACGACGCGGCGTTCGGATTTAAGCCTGCATCGAGGTGACAGTTGGTGCAGTTCAATTTATTCCCGACGTACCGTTTGGCGTACCGTTGCGTATGTACGACGACTTCATATCCCATTCGGATCTGTTCGCCGCGAAGACCGGGCGGAATGCTCTCAGGAGAGGGCGGAGTGAAGACCGCGTCGATGGAGGCCTGATGCTCTGGGGTCTCGCCTCTCTCAGCGTCTGCACCCTCTCCCTGCTGAACCTGAAGCCAACAGAGCAGAGCGAAGAGGACCCCACAAGCC
>DASUXH010000103.1:0-2760 GCA_036378015.1 Nitrospira sp.
CTCGTTCCGAACATTGCCGTGTATGCACGAACGACCGCCGAGCATAAATTCCGGATCGTGCAGGCCTGGCAGGCGGAGGGCGCGGTCGTTGCCATGACGGGCGACGGCGTGAACGATGCCCCGGCCTTGAAGCAGGCGGACGTCGGCATCGCCATGGGGTTAAGCGGGACTGAGGTGACAAAGGACGCCGCCGACATGGTGGTGACCGACGACAACATCGCCTCCATTGCCGCGGCAGTCGAGGAAGGCCGTGTCATTTATGCCAACATCCAAAAAGCGGTGTCGTATCTGCTCTCCCACAACTTCGGAGAAATTGTGGTTATGCTTGGGGCTGCCGCAATCGGCCTTCCACTGCCACTGCTGCCGGTCCAGATTCTCTGGATCAACTTGGTGACCGACAGCCTGCCGGCGTTGGCGCTCGCCGTCGAGCCTAAGGAACCTGATGTCATGCGGCAACCGCCTCGCCGGCGTGGCGAGGGGTACTTTTCGGCTGCTCGAATCAGAGTCATTGTCGGGCGCGGCCTCCTCATGGGGATACTATCCCTGGCGGCATTCATGTATGCGTTGTATGGGACCGACATGGGTCTCGAGCGGGCACGAACGTTGGTATTTACGATTCTTGTGTGGACTCAAGTGTTTCAGGCCGGTATCTGGCGCAGCGATGTGAAGACGCAGATGGAGCTCGGTCTTTTCACAAACAGACCGCTGAGTGTTGCGATCCTGGTTTCGGTGATGCTGCAAGGCATCATTCTGCTCTTCGAACCGCTCCATACCGTGTTCGCGGTGGTGGATTTGAGGCTTCACGAATGGTTCGTGGCACTCGTGATCGCCTTGCTCCCCGTGCCGGTGCTCGAATGGCTGAAGAAAAGATAGCCGGGCGATGGTCGTTCAAAGCCGAGCGTTAATTCTCGATCGGATCTGACGCCGCTTCGCCTGGTGCTTCGGATCGAGATGCTCCAGGTCCACCGCTTCTACCCTCACGGCCGACACTTTGTACTCGGGACACTTGGAGCTTTCATCGGCGCTTGAAGATAGAAGGCTGTTAACGTCGCTGTCGGGAAAGTGAAAACTCGTGAACAGCTCGCCGGGACGCACCCGATCGCTGGCTGTCGCCGGAAGGATGGCGTCACTGCGCGCGCTGACAAGTCTGACGAGTTGGCGTTGATGAAGGCCAAGCCTCGCCATATCGTCAGGATGCACCTCCAGTATGTCTCGGTTCACGAGTTCGATGAGATCCGTTCGCCTCGTTTGAGCGCCGCAATTGTAATGTTCCAGCAGCCTTCCGGTGACCAACAGGAACGGATACTCCCCGCTCGGCTGTTCGCCTGGCGCCAGATACTCGACTGCGATGAATCTGCCTTTGCCCCGTGCAAACGCGTCTCGATGCATCAACGAGGTGCCCGGGTGCGCTTTGTCGGGCACGGGCCATTGCAAGGCCTCCGGCTGTTCCAAACGGTCGTAGGACACACCGGCGAACATCGGACTCAAAGCCGCCATTTCATCCATGATCTCGGAAGGATGCCCGTAGTGCATAGGATAACCCATTCGAGTTGAGACTTCAGTGATCACTTGCCAATCCGGCAGAATGCCGTCCGGGGGGTCCACCGCCCTCCGGATACGTTGAATCCGCCGCTCCAGATTGGTGAAGGTACCGTCTTTCTCCAGGAAGGACGCGCCTGGCAGCAGCAGATGAGCGAACTTTGCCGTCTCGCTCACAAACAAGTCCTGCACGACCAAAAACTCAAGCCGCGACAACGCCTCCCGCACCTTTTTCAAATTCGGATCCGTCTGCGCGACGTCGTAACCGATGATCCACAGCCCTTTCAGGCGACGCTGGAGAGCGGCATCCCACATCTCCGGGATCTTCATGCCTCGGCGTGATGGTAACGGCCGCCCGGTCATCGATTGGTGGCGGGCGGCAGCCAACGGATCATCGAGCGGCTGGTAGCCGACGAAGTGGGTGGGGAGGCAGCCGGAATCCGACGCGCCCTGCACGTTGTTCTGGCCGCGAAGCGGATTGATGCCGGTGCCGGGGCGCCCGATCTGTCCTGTCGCCAGCGCGAGATCGCAGAGCGCCATCACACCATGACTCCCCCACCGGTGCTCCGTCATTCCCAACCCATGGACGCACAGAGAGGCGCCGCTCGTGGCATACATACGGGCCGCCCGGCGTATGTCTTGTGCCGGGACGCCGGTCAAGCGCTCTACGGTCTCCGGCGAATACCCTTTCACCGTCGAGAGCCAGTGCTCCACCCCTTCCGTCCGTTGTTCCACAAACGTCTTGTTCAGCAGACCTTCACTGGCGATGACATAGCCGAAACTGTTCAACAAGGCCACGTTGGTCCCGGGCCGCAACTGTAAGTGAACGGTTGCCGCGCGCGCAATTTCCGTTCGTCGAGGGTCGATCACGATGAGCGGAATCCCACGGCGCGCACGTTGGAGGAGTTTGGCGCCGATGACCGGATGCGATTCGGTCGGATTGGCCCCCGCGACGAGGATGAGCCTGGCCTCGTCTAAATCCCGGATCGAATTGGACGCGGCCGAGGCGCCGAACGTTTCCATCATCCCCGTCACGGTTGCGCTATGGCAGACGCGGGCGCAATTATCGATGTGGTTCGTGCCCATGACGCACCGGATGAACTTGCCGAGCAAATAATTTTCCTCATTCGTTCCGCGGCTGGAGGAGATCGCGGCCAGGGCGTCGGGCCCAGACTCTTCCTTGATGCGGCCAAAGGAACGGGCCATCAGATCCAGCGCCTG
>DASUXH010000104.1:0-3229 GCA_036378015.1 Nitrospira sp.
GACGACATGAAGCTGCACAGGCTGTCGAAGAACGGCCTTGCTTTGTGGACGGCGTAGAACCCTTCCGCCACGGGCTTGCCCATGTGAAGCAACCTCATCGCCACGGGCCTCAATCCGGCCTTTTCATATCGGCTGATGATGTCGCCGATAGCCTGTTTCTTGACGGCATCGGGTTTGATGATTGCGAGCGTTCGTTCACTCATTCGTTATACTCTTCCTCAAATCTCCAGACGAATCGTGTGAAAAAGATCGTGGCATTATAGGGATGGAACCCGAGACTTTCAAGCGAGGAGCGCTAGGAGGCAAACCGCTGAGCGAGTTCCTGCGGCGTGAACACACCGCGCTCGGTGATGATGCCGGTGATCAGTGCCGCCGGTGTCACGTCGAACGCAGGATTATACACACTGACTCCCGTCGGGGCGACTGGGCGACTGCCATGGATCGTCGTCACCTCCTGCGCATTGCGCTGTTCGATCGGAATGTCCGCTCCCGATTTTGTCTGTAGATCAATGGTCGAATAGGGAGCGGCGACATAGAACGGAATGCCGTGCGCCTTGGCGAGCACGGCGACCGAATACGTCCCGATCTTGTTTGCGACGTCTCCATTGCCGGCAATGCGATCGGCGCCGACAATGCAGAGATTGATTTTGCCCTGGCGCATCAGCGATCCGGCCATATTATCGGTAATCAAGGTGACCGGAATGTTGTCCTGCATGAGTTCCCATGCCGTCAGCCGCGCCCCCTGCAACACCGGCCGAGTTTCGTCGGCAATCACCTGGATCTGCTTGCCCTGGTCCCATGCGGCGCGAATGACTCCAAGCGCGGTCCCGTACCCAGCAGTCGCCAAGGCGCCGGCATTGCAGTGCGTCAAGATTGTCTGACCGCGTTGAATGAGTTCTGCGCCGTGGCGGCCCATCGCTTTGCACAGTGCAACGTCTTCCTCAAGGATGGCTTGCGACTCCTTCAACAATGCGGCCTTGATCGCCGCGATAGGTTCGCCCCGCGACGCCAACAGCGTTTGCTTCATCCGCTCGATCGCCCAAAAGAGATTCACCGCCGTCGGTCGTGTCGCTGCAAGACGCTGACAGACCCCAACCAGTTCCTTGGCGAATGGCTCATAGTCCGTCGCTGAGATGACTTGCGCGCCCAACGCGACTCCCATGGCGGCGGTCACTCCAATCGCCGGCGCGCCCCGCACTTTCAAATCGCGAATGGCGGAGGCCACCGCTTCCACGTCCCGGCAGTCGAGAAACGCCACCGTCTCGGGAAGGCGGCTCTGATCGAGGAGGCGTACGGCCCCTTCATGCCATTGAACGGTCGGAACCATGGTCGACACTTGTAGCGGGATTTACATGGCGACTGCAAGAGGAAGGCGCGGACGACACGGAGGGATTCACGAACAGAGAAGCGGGTTACCGGCTATTGGCCCTTTTGACTGGAGCAACGAGCGTCAGCGGTTTCTGCTCAGGCGCCTGCTGATCGATCTTTGCCAATTCCCGTTCCAACATGGCCCGGATGAACCCACTGGTGGTGTAGCCCTGTTGTTTCAGGCCATCCAGCCGAGTCTTCAAATCCATCGGCAATTGGATCACGATACGTACAAGCTTGGGCATGGCAAACTCCTGGAGACGCTGATCCGGCTCCTGTGATTGCACACGCTATGCCTTGCTAGCATGGGACGGGCGTTGAGTAGAATTGAGGACTTAGCCGGCAAAGAATATGTGAGCATCCGCCGTTTGCCTATTTTCGTCTGCCCTTGCCCTCAATTGTACAAAAGCGCTTCGCTCGTTACTCACGCCCGCGCTCCATCAACCGTTCCCAATTGAGCCGTTCGCACGCCCATAAGCAGTCAGGAAACCGTACGCGCTGCGCCTGCTGTTCGCGTGTCCGGTGGAGCTGGAGACCAGGCGCTGACCACCGTCCTGTGACCCAGATTCCACCATCCCGATCCGTCCGATACGTCGCAATGCCTCGCTCGGCATAGGCCCGCAAGACCCCCAAGGCAGGATGTCCATACGCATTGTGCCGCCCGACCGAGATCACCGCATAGCGGGGGTTGACCCGCGCGAGCCACTCCCGTTGTAATGAGCCGGCCGCGCCATGATGCGGAACTTTGACCAGATCAGCTCCCACCGACTCCTCATCGCTACTCATTCGCAGGAGGGCGTCCTGTTCGACATCGGCCGTAAACAAAAACTTATGAGGACCACAGATGAGCGCCGTGACAATGGATCGGTTATTGAGGGCACGCCCTTCCCGTCTGCCGCCTCCCGTCGCCTGATACACCGGAATCCCTGACGGAGGATTCAGAACCTCGAGCCGGCATGCACCGAGGGCGATGACGTCCTGACGTTGCCGGACGATATGTTCGCTTAGTCCGCGTGCGGTCAGCGCCTCCTGAAGACGGTGGTAGAAGACCTCATCGCGTACATCACCGGTCCCCCAGAAATGACGCACGGTAAAATGCTGGAGGATATACGCGAGCCCTCCCACGTGATCGAGCTGCGGGTGCGTGGCAATCACATAATCGATCGTCCCGATCCCCCGGTTCCAGAGATACGGCGCCACAACGCCCCGCCCCATGTCGAACCGCTCGTAGCTGGCGCCACCGTCGATCAGGACCACCTCACCGCCCGGTAACTCAAGCACCGCGCTATCGCCCTGTGCGACATCGAGACACGTAATTCTGAAACGGTCTCCATCGAGCAAGAGCCTCGGCGACCACAGCCACCAGACGAACAGCAAGAGGAGAGTCGGACCTGCAATCCAGACCATATGCCTTCGCTGATAGCCGAGCCATACGCCAGCAAGGCACGCATAGAAGAGCACGAGGCTCGGGATCGACGGCGCGGCCAGGTACCACTCGCTGCCGGGAAATTGGGAAATGGCGGTGAGAACGGAAACGAATCTGTCCATCGACCACTGGAGCATGGCAGCAAACGGCAATCCTGTCCCCTCCGCACTTTCGCGCCAAAGCGCCGCCAGCAGTCCCATGGGCACAAGCACGCCGCCCATCACCGGGACCGCTGCCAGGTTCGTCAGAAGTCCCAACCACGACACCTGGTTGAAATAGAAGGCCACCAGTGGAATCGTGGTGATGGTCACGACGGCGCTCATGATGAGTGCCTCCGTTGCCCACAGCCTGGCGCTGGCTAATTTTGACGGCTTAGCGATATCCTCCTCTTCGCGCCAAGACGATTGCGACAGCCTCCAGCCGACAGCACCCACG
>DASUXH010000105.1:0-6977 GCA_036378015.1 Nitrospira sp.
GTGTTCCGCCGGCTTGGGCGGAGGCGGAATAAAACCGTAATCGGCCAGCGTGCGCTTTTCCTGCTTGGATTTGCCTTCGCGAGGGGCTTCGAGTCCGTTCATCTCCGCCGCATGCGCGAACTCATAGGGGACGAGGATCAGATTGTTGGTGCGGTCAATGCTGAGATCGCCCGGTGAGGGCAGATATTCGGCGATCACCTGGAAACGTTTGTCCCAGGTCATGCGCCACACTTTGCCCGTGGTGAAGTCCGACACGTACATATTGCCCCACCGATCAAAGTCGACTCCTCTCAGATTCGCGAATCGGCTGGAAAAAAATCCATTGGAAAAAATTTCAGAGATCGCACCCTCCGGCGTGATGGAAAGGATTTTCCCTTTGTCCCAACTCACGGCGATGAGCTCGCCGGATTTGGGATGAACGGCCAGGCCGGTCGGACCTGCCAATATCGCATCGGCCACGAAAAGCGTCACTTTCCTGGAAGGCAACTCCACACGATAGATCCGATTCGCATGCTGATCAGAACAATAGAGCAGGCCTTTGCCGTCGTACGCGACGTCAGTCAGGCGCACCGAGGCTTGGCCGGCCGAGGCCGCCAGCGGAATGGAGGCAATAGGCTTCCCGCTGACCATATCAAACGCCCGCAACTGGTCGAGGTCGGCGACATACAGCGTCTGCTCGACGAGTGCCATGCCCTTCGGAGCATTGAGAACAACATTATCAACACCGCCTTGGACGAACTTGAAATTGAGGATCTTTCCGCTTCCATCGAGCTTCGTAATGAACCCGTTGTTGTCGGCCGCTTCGGGGTCGCCGTTGACGCTCGAAATAAAGTATTCCTTTCCCGAGCTGCTGCTGACGAAGCTGTATGGAGTCTCCAGATTGGTGACCGTGATCTGCGCCCGGACTGCATACGGCAGCATGGCCAGGCATAGCACTGCAGTGGCGAGACCGAGTTGAAGGAAGCGACGGATCATAGAGGGATGGCGGGAAGCCGTCATGCCGGCATTGCGACGCACATCGAATCATCGTAGCCGTCAGGTCGAGAAGCTGTCAAGGAATTGGCACCTGACGTCATGTGGATGCGTTGTCCGGGTCCGGCGTTGACTTGCATAAAATTGGCCTGATAAGGTGCCCTCCTTCGAACACAAGACACGAATGGATCACGCGGTTTGCGTCGATCCTCGGCATTTCTTCCGACGTACTATTCCAATGGAGGACGTTGTGGCGGCTCGACTCATTGACGGCAAGGCATTGGCACAGTCGGTCAGGGATGGGTTGAGTGCGGCATCGGCGGCGGTGTTGGCGAAAACCGGCATCAAACCCGGCTTGGCCACCATTCTGGTGGGAGAGGATCCGGCCTCACACGTCTACGTGAAGAACAAGCAGAAGGCCTGCGAGCTGGCCGGCATCCACGTTGACGACCACAAACTGAGCGCCCAGACCACTCAGGCCGAACTCCTGGCGCTCATTGACAAGAAAAATGCCGACCCGAAGATCCACGGCATTCTTGTCCAGTTGCCGTTGCCGAAGCACATCGACAGCCGGGTGATCCTGGAAGCCGTCAGTCCAGATAAAGACGCGGACGGCTTTCATCCGTATAACTTCGGCCGGCTCGTCGAAGGCCATCCGGTATTTGAAGCCTGCACGCCCAAAGGCGTGATCAAGATGATCGAGTCGACGGGCGTGCCGATCGAAGGAAAGCGCGCGGTGGTGGTCGGCCGGAGCAACATCGTGGGCAAGCCGTTGGCGCTCATGCTGTTGCAGCGACATGCGACCGTCACGATCTGCCATTCCAAGACCAAGGACCTTCCGGCTGTGTGCCGCGAGGCCGAATTGTTGCTGGTGGCGATCGGCAAGGCGAAGTTTGTGACCGCCGACATGGTCCGTGAAGGCGCCGTGGTGATCGATGTCGGCACCAATAAACTGCCGGACGGCAAACTCTGCGGAGACGTCGATTTCGAACCGGTTAGTCAGAAGGCCGGATGGATCAGCCCCGTGCCGGGCGGCGTCGGTCCCATGACGATTGCAATGTTGCTGGACAATACCGTGGAGTCTGCTAAGAGAATGGCAGGACTGGCGTAGAGGATGAACAGGGAGTAGGGAGCGAAATGGGTCGGGAACCGAGAAGACTCAAAGACGTCCTCGCGCAGGGACAGTTCGCGGTCACCGTCGAGTACAATCCCCCGAAGGGCACCAACATCAACGGGGTGCTGGAAAGCGCGAAGCAGCTGCTTGGGCGTGTCCACGGCGTCAACGTAACCGACAATACCGCGGCAGTGGTGCGCGCCGGTTCGTTGCCGGTCTGTCGCCTGCTGTATGAGATGGGGCATGACCCGGTCATGCAGCTGACCTGCCGCGATAGAAATCGGATTGCCATGCAATCCGATCTGATGGGCGCCCACATGCTTGGGATTCGCAACATTCTCTGCCTGACGGGCGACTATCCGACCGTCGGCGACCACAAAGACGCCAAGCCGGTCTACGATCTCGATTCGGTCCAGGTGATGGGCCTCGTGCAGGGATTGAACAGCGGCCGCGATTATGCAGGCAACAAGCTCGATGGAGCCACCGACTTCACCGTCGGCGCGGCGGTGACGCCGGAAAGCGATCTCGTAGGCCCGGTCCTGGCCAAATTCGAGGTGAAGGTCAAGGCCGGCGCGCAATTTTTCCAAACCCAAGCCGTCTACAGTCCCGAGCAGTTTGCAGACTTCATGAAAAAAGTCCGCCCGTTCAACGTCAAGGTCTTGGCCGGAATTCTCTTGCTTCGCAACGCGAAGATGGCCGAATTCATGAACGCGAACATTCCCGGCGTATCGGTTCCTCAGGCGATGATCGACGAATTGCGCGCCGCGGGAGACAAGTCCGAGGAGGTCGGCGTGGAGATCGCGGTCCGCAGCATAAAAGCCGTGCGGCCCCACTGCGACGGCGTCCACATCATGGCGATCAAGGGAACGCACCGGCTGGGTGAAATCATCACAAGGGCGCAAGTCGGATGATGAACGTTCCAGACCTTCAACGCTGCAAACGGGAGAAGAAGAAGATCATCGTCGTGACCGCGTATGACGCATTGTTCGCGCGCCTGTTGGAGCAGGCCGGGATCGAAGCGCTGCTCGTCGGCGATTCTCTGGGGGTGGTGGTCCAAGGCAAGCCCAACACCCTATCCGTCACCATGGAGGACATGCTGTATCACACGAAACTCGTGGCCGGAGCTGCGCAACAATCGCTCGTGATCGGGGACATGCCCTTCATGTCTTATCAGGTGAGCAAAGAGGATGCCCTCAGGAATGCCGGCCGCTTCCTTCAGACGGGAGCGCACGTAGTCAAGCTTGAAGGCGGCAAGGCGATGGCGGACCGCATCCACGCCATGACGGAGGTCGGGATTCCGGTGATCGGGCATCTTGGTATGACGCCCCAGTCCGTGAACCAATACGGCGGCTACAAGGTCCAGGGGAAAAGCGCCGAACGGGCGCAAACCCTCGTCACCGATGCCAAGGTGCTTGAGGAAGCCGGCGCCGTGGCCATCGTGCTCGAGGCCATGCCTGCGGCCCTCGCCAAGCGCATCACAGAACAACTGACGATTCCAACTATCGGCATCGGCGCCGGCCCGCATTGCGACGGGCAAGTGCTTGTGCTCCACGACCTACTCGGGCTCTTCGACGAGTTCTTGCCCAAGTTCGTCAAGCCCTATGCGCATTTGAAGGCCGATGCGCTGCAGGCGTTACGCCGGTATAAAGAGGAAGTCGAGCAAGGAAAGTTTCCGTCCGACTCAGAATCCTACCACTAGCAGGCCGCTGAAAATGACCCCAAGCTGCGTTCTCAGTCACTCTCTCCCTCGATGTACGTGACTAAGTACACCTCGGTCGCTCGTTCCTTGCGGCCTTGCTTGAAGCCATTTTGAGCGGCCTGGTAGTCGCAGCGAGCGCCTCACTCCCGCCGATCCGCGTATTCAACTTGATGGATCGTGCGGTCTTCCAGACGAACCGCCGTCAGTTGTCGTCCCCACACGCAGCCGCTGTCGATGGCCAACACGTTTGCCTCCATGTGAAGTCCTAATGCTGCCCAATGGCCGGTGATGACGGTTGCATCGCCGCTGCGCCGATTGGAAATACGGAACCATGGAAGAAATCCGGGGGGAGCCTCATCCGGCGGTCCCGAATAACTCGACATCTCGCCGTCGGGCGTCGTGGTCCTGAGGCGCGTGAACACACGCGTGATACTGACCAGGCGTTCCATGCCTTCGAGAGCCGGATCCCACTGAGGCGTCGGGCCATGAAAGAGCTCGTGCAACAACTCGCGGTAATCCGGTCCGGCCAGCACCGTCTCGACTTCCCCCGCCAGCTTTGCCGCTTCGACGATGGTCCATTGCGGCAACAGGCCGGCATGCACCATGAAAAACTGATCTTTGCGCCGATGCAGGGGCTGGTGTCTCAGCCACTCGGTCAGTTCCGAGCGGTCGTCGGCGGCGAGGATGTCTTGAATGGTGTCTTTAGGGCGAAGCGTCACGATATTTTCGGCTGCCGCCAGCAGAAACAGATCATGATTGCCGAGGACTGGCAACACTGACACACCCAGGGCCTTGATGAAGCGGAGCGTCGCCAATGAGTCCGGTCCCCGGTTCACCAAATCTCCGACGAGCCAAAGCCGGTCGCGGTCAGTATTAAAGGAGATGTGGTCGAGCAGACGACGGAGCGACTTGAAGCAGCCTTGAATGTCGCCGATAGCGTAGGTGCCCATGGAGGAAGTGTCGAAGCGGATGCTCGATCACGCGAGCGGCAGGGTGGTTACACGGACAAAGTCGCTTTTGTTTTTTATGGGTAACGAGCCTCGATCACGCTCCGCAGGCCGCCACGGGCGGCGAACGTACCGGTGACTCTCGCCCAGACCGGGCGGCAGGCTCCCGCAATGTCCTGAAGAATCTTATTCACGGCGTTCTCATAGAAAATGCCGACGTTACGGTATGCATGGATGTACATTTTCAGAGATTTCAGCTCAAGGCATTCACGATCCGGCATGTAGTGAACCATAATGGTGCCGAAGTCCGGGAGGCCGGTTTTTGGGCAAATCGCGGTGTATTCCGGGATTTCGATCGTGATCTCGTATCCCTTGTATTGATTAGGGAACGTTTCAATCGCCGGAAGAGAAGCGGTCAGACCGCTCTGGGCATGCCGTTCGTTGTAGCCCAGTTGCGTCGCTTTCTGCTTTTTTTTCACCGACTCTTCAACCTTCCGAAAGGGGCGCCTCAACGGCTCCGCTCACACCTGCTTCATCCAATCCGTTTGGCCGATCTTTTCCAACTGGATAAACATGGTGACCCAGGGGCAGGTCATCTCGGGATAGACTTCACAGAATCCACCCTTGCGGACGCCGCCGCAGGGACCGTGGGCCATGAACTTGGGGCACTCTGCCTTGAGGGAATTATCCGGAATGGGCGGCCGCTTGTGGACCCCGCCCACATACTGGGCGTCCTCATCTTCCCCGGAAATGATCACGCGAGTCGGCATAATCCGTCTAGTGTAGACGCATTTGGCGCCGACGGCAACGACCATCTCTGTTTCTCCGAAGGTTAGGGCGAATGGCCTATCGGGTCCGGCAGGGGTAGGCCTTCTTTCGGACATGGTGGGCCTTCTGCAAAGTTGCATTGATTTTCAGGAAGTTATAAAATTTTTGAGGTTGCCCGGGAACCTCTGTGACGAGAACATATAAATTGACAGTGTTTTTTGAGCTTTGCTAGGATGGCCGCGACGCCGATGATAAGTCTCGCGTGGCGCTTGTCCGTTGTTTTTCCCGCTGATTGTCTTTCGCATATACGTGAATTTCATCAATACTGAATGGCGACGGTCGTCCGTCGCGGCGACATAAAGGGAGGTGTCCGATGAGTCTCGATTATGTAAAGTTTTCAAACGGCTTTGAAAAATTCATGCCTAAAGAATATCGGGATATGGTCGAACATGGCCCCTTCGGAAAGAAGATGTCCGTCTCACAAATGGGCAGCTTCAAGGAAGTCCTCGAAGAGCACCCCATGTGCGCGGGCTGCGCGATGACGCTGTTCATTCGCCTGGCCATGATTGCCTTTCCGAACCCTGAGGACACCATCACCGTTGGCACCGCCGGTTGCGGTCGTTTGGCGATTTCCCAGGCCGCCATCCCGTTTGTCTACGGCAACTACGGCGACCAGAACGGCGTGGCGAGCGGACTTTCCCGCGGCCTCCGGCTTCGGTTTGGAGACAAGCCGAAGGACGTGGTCGTGATGGCAGGCGACGGCGGAACGGCCGACATTGGCTTCCAGCAGGTCCTTCACTCCTGGTTCCGGAAAGAGCGCTTCACGACGATCATGTTGGACAACGAAGTGTACGGCAATACCGGTGGACAGGAGAGTGGTATGACCAACCGGGGCGCCGTGTTGAAGATGGCGCCGCTCGGCAAGAAGTTTGAGAAGATGGACATGCTGCAAATGGCGAAGGTTGCCGGATGCGCCTACGTCGCAACTGTCGTACCCAACAACCCCCGCCGTGTCGAGAGCGTGATCAAGAAGGCAGTGTTGATTGCCCGTGAAGTCGGCTCCACCTACATTCAAGCCTATACCTCCTGCAACATCGAGTATGCGATCCCGACCGATAAGGTCATGGAAGATGCGAAGACCGTTGAGAACGACCGCTACGCGTTCTCGGAATACGTCAGTGATGAAGCCAAACAGTATTTGACCGAGCGGTACGGCTACAAGGAGTTCCTCCCGAAGGCCGCTGCTCCCGCCGCAATTCCTGGCAAGGCCTAAGCCAAGAAAGGGAGGCTGCATCATGGCAAAACGTTTTAACATTCGAATGGCAGGCGTCGGCGGCCAGGGAGTCGTCACCGGCTCGCACATCCTCAGCACGGCGGTCATCAATGCCGGAGGCGAAAGCACGATCGTTCCGTTTTATGGATCGGAAAAGCGCATGGCGCCGGTCGAAAGCTACGTCCGGGTATCTGACGAAGCTAT
>DASUXH010000106.1:0-4042 GCA_036378015.1 Nitrospira sp.
GTGGTCTGCTCTGGGCCGTTTCCGACGATGACGAGATTGCCCGAGACTTCGGCTTGGCTCAAGGAGGGAAAGGTTGCGAGTCCGATCACGGCGTACAGAGCGCATAGAAGAAACACATGCGGGGAAACGGTTGATCGGTGACTTGAGGAAGGTGCGGACAACAACGTCAGAGAGTCCATGCGAGAGACTAATTTCCCGTTTTATCCGGAGTCTTCGGCGGAGTCTCCGAACCGGAAAAGACATCCTGAATGGACGGCGGGGCGCTCCTGGCGCCGAAGAGGGGAGGCAGTTTGGAGAAACCAGTCGAGCGGTTCTTGAGCATGTCGTACGCCTTCATTTCCTTGAAGCCGGGCTTGTGGTCGCCCTTGACCGTCGATGCGAAAGAGGAGAGCAGTCGCGTGGCGTCCTGGGCCTGGCAAAATGGACACACCGTGTCCTCCGGACGCGCATGAACCGACTGCGTGACATCGAACTGCTTTTCACAGCGCTGGCAACGGTATTCGTACAGTGGCATGTGTCTCTCCGGCCTTCGGTGGCTGTCGAGCGCAATGCGCGCCCTTGACCATCCGTTAAAGATTGCCTTATTGTAACACACCTGCCTGGTTCGAAGACTAGGGGATATCGGCGGCAAGACGGAGGAGGATGTGCGATGGCGGTCCTGATTCGACGCTATAAAGGTCACAACGGCATGATGCAAGAGGAGCGGATCGACGACGATGATCGCATCGAACGCTATTTCCGGCTTTTCGAAAAGGATGATGTCAAGAAATTGGAGACCGGCGTCAAAGTGTTTATCGAAAAGGACGAATGGCAGCTCCTTCCATAAGAAGACAGAAGGGACCTCATCACGCCTCAGTCGGTACGATTCATCAATGACATACTGGATTCACGTCGCCCACTCAATTGATCGGGTGACGTTGCATAGGGACCGATGCTCGGAAGTGCCGTCCACGCAAACCTCGACGGACTATTGGGGGGGTGGCTGGTACGACTACCCCGACAAGGAACGCGCCCTCGCGGCAATGGAGCAGGCGGGACCGACCGATCAACGGCGCTGCCCCCTTTGTAAGCCCTAACGAACAAAGTCCTGAGTTCCGTGTGCTGGGTGTCAGGACTCAGCACGCAGGACTTAACACTCTTCTAGTCCATGCCTCGTCTCGCACTCCTGCTGACGACCTTCATCTGGGGTGCGACCTTTCCCGCGACCAAGGCGGCGTTGGAGCAGATGCCGCCGTTGTCGTTCCTCAGTCTTCGGTTCCTGCTCGGTACCCTGATCATTGCCGGCTGGTTTCTGGCGACGGGGTACGGTCTTCGCCGGCAGCGAGGGATCCTCGCTGCCGGCGCGGTCGCGACCGTATTTCTGTTCTTTGGTTACGCACTTCAAACGGTGGGACTGCGCTACACGAGCGCGTCCAACAGCGCCTTTCTCACGGCCTTGTACGTGGTTCTCGTGCCGCTCATGCTGCGGCGGTTTGATCGTCGTGTGATCGTTGCGACGGTCATCGCCACGGGAGGCTTGTGGCTCCTCGTCAAGCCGAGTGCAACGATGAATCTCGGCGATGTGATGACGATCGGGTGTGCCGTGGCCTTTGCCGGCCACATCGTTTGTCTTGAACGCTACACGCGGCTCTTCGATGCGCCGAGTTTGCTCTTGTGGCAGATGATCGCGATGACGCTGCTGTTTCTTCCGTTAATGGTGTGGGAGCAGGCCCCCGCCCAGGCCTTCGCCCCGTCGCCGGCGCTCCTCCTTGGACTGACGGTCACCGGCGTGTTTGCCACGGGTGCGTTCGCCGTGCAAATGTGGGTTCAACAGTCGGTCCCGGCGCAGCAGATTGCCCTGATTTTCGCCTCCGAACCCGCCTATGCCGCCTGGCTGTCATGGTATTTTCTCGGCGAGACGATGGATGTGCAGGGCTGGATCGGCAGCGGATTGATCCTCACGGCCGTGCTCATCGGTGCCGTTGCATCGCCTCCGCCGCCGGCTGTTGCCGCTGCCACAGAGCCGGCATGATGGGAGCGGAATAGGATGGCTCAAAAATTCGGAAACGGCCGTTGGGTGCGAGAAGGGTTTCTGGACAATCGCACGGAGGGCTCGGTTGTCGGACGCATTGTCTTCGCCGCCGTCGGGGCGGTCGACCTCTATCTCAAGGGCGATTTCAAGGCCGACATCGCCGGTCAGCTTATTGCGTTCCGCAACAGCCGGTTCGAGGATGAGGAGTTGGCGGGGCAGGTTATCGGCGATCTTGAGAATCCGCAGATCGGAACGGTCAACCTGATTTCATTCGACCCCCATCCGAATCTCGTGCCTCATCCCTACGTAGAATGGTTTTCGGCGGGAGCCAACCACTATCGGTTCGAACTGATACCGGAAGATGCCTGGGTCGTCCCATCCGACGCAGGCGGTCTCATGGATGAAGAGAGCCGGCAGATCCGGGCGAGGCTCGCCGGACAGGCGGTGACGCGTCCGGAACGGGAAGAATCGGATTGGGTATGAGCCGCGGAGGCGTTAGCCTTCCGCGGCGGTGAGAGTGCCTGGGAGGGTTTCTTCTTTGCGTTTCTGTTCTCGCACGTAAACGGGCACATCTCGAACGTCCCACACAAGCCCCAGCCACTCCATGACCTTAAGGCAGTAGTAGGTCATGTCGATTTCCCACCAGTAGAATCCTTGACACGTCGAAGCCGGATAATAATGGTGGTTGTTGTGCCAGCCCTCGCCCATGGTGATCATCGCGAGGAGAAAGTTGTTGCGGCTGTCGTCGCCGGTGTCGTAACGCTGTGATCCATAGACATGCGAGAGCGAATTGATGGTGCACGTGCCGTGAATCAGGGCAACAGTGGAAATGAAGAAGCCCCAGATCAACATTTGAGGGCCGTTCGTCCCAAGCTGCGGGGCATAAATTTCCAGCATCTTTCCGAGTCCGAACATCGCAAAACCCGCAATCGTGGGAACGAGGATGTCGAACCGGTCAAGAAAACGCAGCTCGGGATATTTGGCAAAGTCGGCGATGCCCTTCAAACGAGGGGCAAAGTGCGTCTGCGACGTGAACCATCCAATGTGCGACCACAGAAACCCGCCTTGAGCCGGGGAATGCACATCGTCCTTCGTGTCGGACGCAATATGGTGATGGCGATGGTGTCCTGCCCACCACAAAGGGCCGCGCTGAGCACAGGATCCGCCAAGCACCGCGAACACGAACTGCACGGTACGGGACGTCTTGAACGTGCGATGTGAGAAATAGCGGTGATACCAGCCCGTGATCGCAAACATCCGTACGAAATAGAATGCGACCGCGACCGCCACAGCGGTCCAGCTCGTGCCCACCCAGATGACGCCAAGACACATGGCATGGACGGCGATAATGGGGATGCATCGGAACCAGTCCATTTTGGGAACGCCGTCGGGTTTCATGTACTCAAGACCGGCCCAGGAGTCGAACCATCGCAAAAACGTAAACCACAGGTCTTGCGCCTTGGTCGGTTGAAGAGTACGCACGTCGGACATTCGGATTACCTCCAATTAACCCGGTTTTTGCCGGGCACACACACGGCAGCTCAATCTCAGTAAGGCCTCGGCACTTGGTGGTGGTTCACGAGGCGGGCTGCAGAATCCAAGGCTATGTTAGAAGCTCCCTCACCGGCCCTGGATGATGGAGCTGCATTATATATCAAATGTCTCCGATTGGAATAGGCGGTAAACTTTTTCAATTGTACCGGATCAAAGGCCACTGTCTACTCAAGCGATAATGCAAGAGTTTCCACCCTCGGCTCACTCGCCAACGGGGCCGCGGATATGCCGAATTTTCATGCACGCGCTCGTGAGATTCCCGCACCAGATCGATGGGTCTTGAGAGAGTGAGAATAGAGACTTTCCGGACATCCTGCTAGAATGCGCCGCTTATGAACGTGAACGATCGTTTTCTCAAAGCCTGTCGCCGCGAACCGGTGGATTGTACGCCGGTGTGGTTTATGCGTCAGGCCGGACGGTACATGGTCGAATACCGCTCATTGCGCGCCAAGCACTCGATGCTGGCGCTCTGCAAAA
>DASUXH010000107.1:0-3007 GCA_036378015.1 Nitrospira sp.
AAGGAGATACCAGTATAGAGGTGATTGGTGAGTCCTCTACGGGCGGCTCTACATGCAATGTAATAGCGCAGCAACGACCGGATGTGATTCTTGTCGATTTTGAGTCGGATATAAATTCTGCGGAAGCGATCAATGACCTCCGGCAAAAAAGCCCACTATCTTGGATTATCGTTCTGAGCGGGTGGGAGCAAATGGATGGTGCCCGTCAAGCGCTGGCTGCCGGGGCCGACGCGATTGTCATGAGATTTCAACACCCCGAAGTGCTTTTAGCTACTGTCGAGCGTATGGGAAAGAGTCCTGCCCTTTTGTTGAAAACTACATCGCCTCAAGCCCCTATCACTACCAAAGTCGATAAGCGTAAAGGAGTGGCTCAGTCCGTGCCATGCAATGATGCATTAACTGACCGAGAGCGGGCAGTAATCGGCCTAGTTGGAAAAGGATTGTCGAACCGCGAAATCGCCAACAATCTGTGTATTGCGGAAACGACTGTGCGCCATCATTTGACCAGCATTTTCGACAAACTTGGGGTGTCCACTCGACAGAAACTGCTCATCCGCGCACAGCAGTGCGGTCTGGTGGAAATGGAAGGATCGGCTTAGGAGGGCAGTTCAGAATTTCGAGAACGTAAACCCGACCTTCACTGGCGCGGGCCCTTCCTTTATCGACCTATTTGACAATAGCGCGATGAGCAAGGGGCAATAGCTGCGTTCGTCCCTCAGAAAAATGGCGAGGAAAACCGAATGAGCCGATTCTTTGAGGTCCTTCAACACGCCGAGAAAGAACGCCTTCGAAAAACAGCTTCTGAACAGCAGAATTGGTTTTTGGAAAGAAATTTTGATCGCACGCCCAGCGTCGATATTGTGAAGCGGCATCAATGTATGGAGTATGCCGTTCGCGTTGACCGTGAAGGACTGGTGGATGCTGTTCTTCGCCTGAGATAAGACGATGTACGCTTTGAAAATTCATCCAGCGCCGGCAACGCTTAGATAGTCTCGTCAGCCTTCTGAATATTAGTTCAAATATCCTCATCTGCTACCACGCTGCTACCAGGACAGGACAACTCAGCCCCATCTACGCCCATGTCCGGAGCATCCTGGTTTGTTGCTTCTTGTGGGTTTAGGTTGTCTGAGGTAGGATTTTTGGAAATTCGTAAACCGCAGGTCGCTGGCTCTGTGTGTTCCCCTGGACCATCCATACCCCCTCAGTTAGCTCCTCCACTCGTGCTCACGTAGCTCTTTCTGTAGGTGCTGACCTTTTCGAGGTAATTGCGGGTTTCCTGATAGGGAAGATTGGACCGCAGCTTGTCGTAGAGGGCGCCAGGTTGAAGTCCATTGATCTGCTGTACGGCGGTCGTCCGATTCTTGGAAAAAGTGCGCAGGACGTTTCCGGAGCCAGTATTGTACGCCGCGATCACACAATATTCGCGCGAGATGTCGTTCGACACTTCCTCAAGTTGATTGAACATCAGCACATTCAGGTACGCGGTGCCGAGCTCCACGTTGTTCTGAGGGTCAAACAAATAATCCCTCGTCGGGGCCACATCCTCGCCCTTCGCCCGTCGGTAGGCTTCGCGACCGCCGCTCGTGGGGACGAGCTGCATGAGTCCATACGCCGGAACCGAACTGACGGCATAGGGATTGAAATTGCTTTCCGTCCTGATGATCGCGAAGACAAGGCTCGGGCTCATCTTGTATTGTTCGGCATAACGGAGCACTACGGCACGATATTTCTCGGCCTGCCTTTGCGGAAGGTTCACGACCATGTTGACGTTGACGAATGTCGCATGCTTCTTCGTGCCGTCTTGCTCGAGAACTCTCGTGCCGATTTTCTTGTCCAAGAGGTATTTGGCAAAGGCTTCTGCTTCCTGCTGTGTGCGCACCGGTTTCCCATCTTGGTCCGTCACGAGCCCGAGGAGGTAGGGCTCTTCGACGCTGTTCACCGGGACGTCCTTGTCAGAGAAGACATCCACGACCCGGGGATCTTGCGGCGTCAATAAGGTCGTCACCACGGCACGGCTCAGGCTCTCCCTCGGGTTCGTTTCCTCCAGCGTTTCCACCGTAATCTGTCCTCGGTCGAAATCGACGATGGCACGACTCCGATAGTTCTGAGTGTATTTCACATACTTCTTTTTCTCAGGCAGCTTCACCTCTTTGGGCCCCCACTTTGCTTTGACATTGCCGGTCAACGCATCGTACAGGGACTGAAATTCCTTTTGGGCGACGCGGAGGTCTCTGATCAACTGTTCGGGATTCTGGGCGTACGAATCCAGCCGTTGCTTGGCGATCTTGGAAGGGTCTTTGCCTCCAATGATGGCAAGGACGTCCCTTCCCGTCCGACCCGCCACGGCCTGTTCGGTGGCTTTCAACATGCGATCGGTCGAGTCGCAGCTGAGGAGAACAAGCGGCATGACGAGCCATGCGAGAAGGCGAGGCCTCAGGTAAAACATGGTGGGCATTCTACTACAGGGACGACGTCTTTCTCGGAAATTTGTGTTTTTACAGGTCCAAAAAAAAGATTACACAAATTTTACGGCAATCTTACCGAAAATCGTTGCAGTGGATTCGCTTCCCGATTACATTCGGCGGAATGCATGATCGTGTAAAATCTGCGCTTCTGTCCATGCTGCTTCTTGTGACCAACTCTGCCTGGGCAGGCGGGGACGAGTGGCTGGAGAGCCCCAAGGCGGCCGATACATCCTGGTACCGCACCAGCCTCACCCCCACGGTCAATGGCACTCCCGTCGCACCAAGTGTTCGGAACCTGGCGCCCGATACGGATCGGTCGCGCACGCAAGGGGTTCTTGCGTCGACGACCTGGCTCAAGGGCGCATTCTCAACGGAAACGGAAGTGGCCGCCAATCGCGCGGCTTCTCCCGCGGACGATCCCTCAGGCCGTATGATGCGGCTCGGCCTCATGGGTTCTCAGGGGTTGCTGCGTTATGGCATGACCTATCGCACGTCGGATTCAGCCTTCTATCAGGCGCCCGGCCAGGAACAGCGCGAAGCCT
>DASUXH010000108.1:0-3037 GCA_036378015.1 Nitrospira sp.
CGCCGGTGACGACTGCCGACCTCGAGGTCAACCGGATCCTGCGTGAAATGCAGCAAACAGACTTCCCGGACGACGGATGGCTGTCAGAGGAGTCGCCGGACGATCCGTCCCGATTGGGGAAGGCGCGTGTGTGGATCGTCGATCCGATCGACGGCACGAAAGCGTTCGTCAACAAATTGCCGGAGTATTGCATTTCCGTCGCACTGGTTGAAACCGGCACGCCCGTGCTGGGCGCCATCTTCAATCCGTCCACCGACGAGCTGTTTACGGCGATCGTCGGTCAGGGTTTGCGGGTCAACGGTCAATCCGTCAGCGCGGCAGTGCCCCTTGAGGGGCGCTCTCAGGTACTCGTCAACCCCTGGGAATATCGAGGCGGCCGCTGGGCGGAACTTGACGGCCGAATCCATTGCCGCCCTATTTTGTCGATCGCCCACGCATTAGCGTTGGTCGCTGCCGGAAGGATGCAAGCGGCGCTCACGATCGAACCGGAGAACGAATGGGATTTGGCCGCCGGCGTCCTTCTGGTGCAGGAAAGCGGCGGCACCGTGACTGACGCCGAGGGACGCCCGTTCATTTTTAATCAGGCGACTCCGCGATTTCGAGGCGTAATCGCCGTGTCGGCGACGGCAGGCGGGGAATTGCGCCCCGTGCTGCAAACCCATGCGGATCGTGCCCGGACGAAGAACAGGCGGTCCTGATGTCCCGGGCGACGATCGCCGTTCTGGGAACAGGCCTCCTGGGCCGCGCCATCGCGGAACGTTGCCATGCGGTCGGACACACCGTGATAGTGTTCAACCGAACGCCCAGCAAGGCGCTGCCCCTCCAGCGCCAAGGGATTGCGGTCGTAAGCGCTGCTGAACTGGCGGTGAGCCAGGCCGACTGTGTCCTCCTGCTGCTCACCGATGCCGACGCAATCCGCAACGTGCTGTTGACTCCCGCCTGTTCGGCGGCGCTCCATGGCAAAATGATCGTGCAAATGGGCACCATCGCTCCGGACGAAAGTCTGGACATTCAACGCCGGGTCGAACAACGTGGCGGCGCCTACTGCGAAGCGCCTGTCCTCGGGAGCCTGGCCGAAGCCACGGCGGGCACGCTGTTTGTCATGGTAGGAAGCACGGAAGCGCAATTTGCCGCATGGTCGCTCCTCTTTCGCTCACTCGGACGCGACCCTCGCCGCATTGGTCCCGTGGGCAGCGCGGCCGCGCTCAAGTTGGCGCTCAATCATCTCATCGCCGCGGAGATGTCGGCGTTTGCCTTGAGCCTTGGATTGGTCCAACGTTCGGAAGTGTCCGTTGAGACGTTCATGGCCGTTCTACGGGAAAGCGCTCTGTATGCGCCGACGTTCGACAAGAAGCTGCCGCGGCTTCTGAAGCGTGATTACCACCGTCCGAATTTTTCAACCCGCCATCTCCTCAAAGATGTCCGGTTGTTTTGTCGAGAGGCCGCCCTACGCGGTTTGGCGACGGACAGCCTGGAAGGGCTGCCGTTGATGTTGGCGCGCGCAATCGAGCAAGGGCTGGGAGACCAGGATTATTCGGCCCTCTTTGAAATCGTCAATCCCCAAGACCGTGGTTCTCCTTCCTAACAAATCTGCCTCAACAGTTCTGTGCCTTTTCACTTATTCATTGAGGATCGTTGCGGGACCCGTATACTCGATTCTGATTCACATGCGCCGCAGAAGGGCGGCGTCGGATATGTGCTGAGGGCCACGTCTCGGCGTCCGGGCCACGTGCGGCCGTCCATCAAGCCCGTGCTGCACTCATCCAACCGTTGATCCAATGCAGAAGTCCGTAAACAGAACGATCGATCCACGCGCGTTTGATGTTCTGATCGATGAGAGCTTCATCCGCCAGGGCGATCTGGTGAAAGCGGTGCAGGACTCTCTTCAGCAGGGCATCGAGCTCGAGCAGGTGTTGCTCGAGAAATACCGTGTGCCCAAGGCGGCGCTCGGCAAAGCGTTGAGCCGATTTTTCGACTGCCCCTATGTTCCCTTCGACGAAAAAACGATCGTCGATCCACAGCTCACGAAGGATCTGAGTCACGACTATCTCTGGAAACACTCCTGGCTGCCGTGGAAAACGCATGGCGGCGTCCTTGATGTGCTCATCGACGACCCGCATGACATCGTCAGGGGACATGACATTCAACGGGCGTTTCCCGGCATGACGATCCGGTACGCCGTGAGCTTGAAGTGCGACATCAAGCGGTTTCTTCAATCGACACTCGGGATGACGGAGGCCGGATCGATCGAAGATACCCTCGGCGAGCTGGTCCACGAGGCCCACACCGAGGAATCGTCAGGCGACGATTTAGGGGAGATCGACGAAAACGATTCCGCCATCGTCCGGCTGGCGAACCAGGTCATCGCTGAGGCCTACCGGCATGAAGCATCCGACATCCATATCGAACCGTACTCGGACCGCAAGGAAACGGCGATCCGTTTTCGAATCGACGGAACCTGTTCCACGTACATGCGTATTCCAGCCGCTTATCGTCGGGCCCTCGTCTCGCGCATCAAGATCATGTCGAGTCTGGACATTGCCGAACGGCGAAAACCGCAGGACGGCAAACTTCGGTTCAGACTGAACCGTGACAAGGAGATCGAGGTCCGCGTCGCAACGCTGCCGACGGCCGGCAACAACGAAGACATCGTGATGCGGCTCCTCACCGCGAAAGAGCCCATGGCGCTCGAGTCGATGGAGTTTGCATCCGCAACGCTGGCGGGGCTGCTGGAAATCATCGAAAAGCCGCATGGCATCATCCTATGCGTCGGCCCCACCGGATCGGGAAAAACGACGACCCTGCATGCGGTGCTCCATCGTCTGAATACGGACGCCAGGAAGATTTGGACCGCCGAGGATCCGATCGAAATAACGCAGGAAGGACTGAGGCAGGTCCAGGTCCTGCCGAAGATCGGCTTCACCTTTGCAGCGGCCATGCGGTCATTTCTCCGCGCAGATCCCGATGTCATTATGATCGGAGAAATGCGCGACCGGGAGACCGCCGACGTGGCTGTGGAGGCTTCCTTGACGGGACA
>DASUXH010000109.1:0-2352 GCA_036378015.1 Nitrospira sp.
CCGTAGCCGATCAGGAGATGAACGGCCGGCGAATGAAGCTTCACCAAAAACGAGGAAGGACCGATGACGACCGCGCCGAAGAGTTTCAAGGCATAGGAGGGGAACATGACGATGATTACCAAATCGATGGTGCCGACGATCATGAACAAGCCGCCGAGGAGTTTGACGTCGATGCCGGTCGGGTTAACGCGCATGGTTCGTTCCTATGGCTTCCATGACGCGGGAATTCCCCGCCACCATGCAACCGGATTGGCCGTCCGCCACTGTGTCTGCTCGGTCCACAAGCGGTCGGCTTCGGCCTTGTCCAGCCGCGCCGCCATGGCGGCGCTGACATCGGACTGCTGTCTGACGCTCGTCTGGATCATTTCTTTGGCCATCCGAGCCAATCCTCCTGGAGGATCGACCAAATCCTCGGTGGCGCGATAGGCTAGGTTGAGATGGAGTTGCTCGACCGCCGTCCATCGCTCTTCCCGCGAGAGGTGTTCCAGGTAGGCGTCAATGGCCTGATAGACGTAGGTCAAATGGACATAACTTGCCGCCGACGGGACGTCGTCGATCTGACGCTGCAACAGCTCCAGCGCGCGCCGATAGTCGCCGGCCGCCAAGTACAGTTGCAGTTTCGTCATCGTCGGAATGGCCAGCCTGAACTCGGTGCCGCCCGGTTCGCTATAAGCCAGATTGTTTGCGAAGAACAGGACGGCTCCGATCAGTATGGTCAGTCGTAGGCTCCGCAGCATCGAGGGCTCCTATTTGGATGCACCGTGTGACCCTTTGGGGCCCTTCGGCAGTTTCTCGCTGGCGATACGCATGACGGAAATCTCTCGGGGCACTCCTTCTCCTTTCACGCTGAGCTTCACCTCCGTCCCCGCTTCTCCACGGATCATCTTTACCACTTCCTCGTAGGTCTTTCCCGCGACCGGCGCTCCATTGACGGAGAGGATCTCGTCGCCATGGGTCAATCCAGCCTGGTGGGCCGGACCTTCCGGATGCACCATGCCAACATAGAGTGCGGCGGGATCGCCGATCCGTTCGGCCCCGACCTGCAGCGACACGCCGATCACGCCATTCGGCAACTTGACCTCGTCCCCATGGGCATAGGGGCTCTGGCTCATCGGCTGATCGGCAGCCCCGGCTGTGCCAGTGAACAGAAGTCCTGTGACCATGCTCGCGACGAACAGGGCGTTCTTTATCCTCATACACCTTCCTCCTTGTGAGCTACTATCGATGGACTAGTCCGAGTAAGCACAGTCCCGCCAACAACACGAACGAGTTCAAAGCGACAGGCGTTGATGCAGTCGATTCCGTGCGCGCTAAAGCATCATCCTCATGCCGTACTCCCTCTCGCCACCCCCGGTACCGCGTTCGCATCCTGCACTGCTGTCGTCCACCGAGGGAACGGGCCCTTCACAGCACAGGGCCCGTCGACCTCAGCGGGGGACGCCGTGCGGAGTCGCGGCGCCACCCTCGCAGGCAAAGAAGACCGCCATCACACGCCACCTTGGCCTATTGTGCCTGCTCGATTGTTCCCTCGAGACTGCGAACACAGCGAAAACCCGTGCCATGCGTCTGCAGCGCGAATCCGCCGCGCCCGCGCGCCGATGCTGTAATGTCAGCCAACGGGCTGTGCCAGGACCCTCCGCGAATCGACCGGACCACTCCCTTTTTGTCAGGACCTTGGGGATTCCTGGCCGGGGCATGCTTGTAATAATCCGGGTCATACCAATCGGAGACCCATTCCCGGGCATTGCCGGCCATATCTTTCACTCCGTAGGGCGAGTCTCCCTCCGGGAGAGACCCGACAGGATACAAGGTCTTCTCATCCGCCCACTCTCGGTCAAAATTCGCGCGCTCTGAGCTCGGAGCTTCATTGCCCCAGGGAAATCGCCGGCCGTCGACGCCGCGTGCGGCCTTTTCCCATTCCGCCTCCGTCGGGAGCCGCTTCTTCGCCCACCCACAATAGGCCTTGGCGTCGTACCAGGTCGTCTGCACCACAGGCAGCCGCTCGATTCCCTTGATGGATGTCCGCGGGCCCGTGCCGTACGGATTCGGCGGATTCCGGTGACCCGTCGCCGTGACGAAGGCCATATACCGTTCATTGGTCACCTCGACTTGATCGATCGCGAAGGCATCGAGATACACGGACCGCTGCGGCCACTCATCAGCCCGGCCGGCTCCTTCCGGATTGCCCATCAGGAATTCCCCCGCCGGAATCGTGATCATCGGTACAGCGTCGAGCTCTTTCTGCGCTGGAGGCGCCGACATGACCAGCCCCTCTACCACGGAGTAGGCCACAAAAAGGGCCGCCATGACGATGCTGTACCTTGATTTGCTCCGCGGACGTATTGTCATTTC
>DASUXH010000110.1:0-2012 GCA_036378015.1 Nitrospira sp.
CTCCGCCCCGCCTTCAGGACGGGACGGCGCCTCTTTTAAGGCTGGCTGAGACGGCGAAGACGCCGTAGTGGGACGATCGGCGCCTGCGCTGGCGCCTCGGCGGTCTCGAATGACAAAGCCTTCTTCTTGTTCTCCAGGCACCAGTGTCTCCGTGGGAGTTGTGAACTGAATGGCGACCTCGCTATGTGGGCAGCGTACCATAGGGTCCCTGACGGCGCAACTCGTTGAAGGCCCATCGAAACCAGGTATAATACCGCTTTTAAATGCGACTGGAGGCCCGAGATTGTCCCAACGCTTTCAGAAATTGACCGAGTTGATGGCCGCATTGCGCGCGCCGCAGGGTTGCCCCTGGGACCGCAAGCAGACGCATGAATCACTGAAGCCCTACCTGCTGGAAGAAACGTACGAAGTCCTCGAAACCATCGACCAGCATGACCGCCGAAAGATGGCGGAAGAGCTCGGCGACGTGCTGCTCCAAGTACTGTTCCACAGTCAGATCGCGGCGGAAGCCGGCACGTTCACCATCGACGATGTGCTGGAGCGACTCGCCGACAAACTTGTGCGGCGCCATCCTCATGTCTTTCCAAACGGCGCCGGCGATCCCGTCCCGACTAACGCCGAACAGGTGTTGGCAAAATGGGAAGACATCAAACGGGCGGAGCGCGAGGCGGAAGGACGGCCGGCATCGGTGCTCGATGGCGTCCCCCAGACATTGCCGGCCCTGCTGCGCGCCTATCAGATCCAAGCGCGTGCCTCCCGCGTCGGCTTCGACTGGAGCCACGACCAGGCGGGCTTTGATCAACTTTTGACAAAGATCGAAGAAGAGATCCGTGAATTCAGAACGGCGCTCCGGCAGCCCTCGTCCGCTGACGGAGGAAGACAGGCAGAGATCGAGGCCGAATTCGGCGACGTCCTGTTCTCGCTCGTGAACCTGGGCCGCTTCGTCAAAGTAAATCCGGAAGACGCATTACGGCAGGCCGTCAACCGCTTCAGCAGCCGGTTTCAATACATCGAGCGAGAGGCGGCGCGTCAAGGTCGCGCGGTCGTCGATCTGTCGTTCGATGAGATGAACCGGCTCTGGGAAGACGCCAAGCGGCAGCCGCCGGCGGAAGACGCGAGGGATTAATGGCGGAAGATCACGGCCCATATGAGGAGGGCAAGCGCGCAGGCCTGCATCCGCTCATCGTGGTCTTCGGTGTTCTGCTCGGCCTCTGGCTGTTCGTCGCGCTGATCGTGCCCAGCTCACGCAACAAGCAGGCGACGGGCACTGAAGGCCCCGCTGGTCCGCTCATCGAAGATCCCGAAGCGGCACCGGTCATGTTCAAAGTCCAATCCACAGCTCCCGACATGAATGCCGTCAGCGTGGTCGTCCCGGCACAAGCGACCGAGAGCCAAATCGTCGCGCTGCTGAAGCGCCTCAAGAAGGAACGCCTCGCGGGCACGCTCACCGATCTCATTCCGGCCACCACGCCTGGCCACAAACTCGGGGATCACGCCGTAGCGGACATCTACGTGCTTTCCGACCCGATCTATGCCCAGGCGGATGTCATCAGAACACTCTCCCGGGGCGCGCATGCGCCGGGCGGACTCTATCCGGTCCGGGTACCTTTTGAAGTGGCGATGGAAGAGATCCGCGGACACTACCGCATCGACTTGAACAATACCGGGGCGCCTGACACGGGATCGATCGGATTTGCAGACGAATCAGGCGTCCATTCGAAACTTTACCGGAAGATTTTTTGAACGGAGATGAAGGACTAAATTCTAACTCGGTCCTTGATTTCCGTCCGCAGGACCTCTTGTTGCTGCTCCAACCAAACCTCGAGCCTCGCAAACAAATGGGCCCTGTCGCCGGTGAACGGTGCCACGACCACGTCGGCACGTCCGGAAAGCCATCCATCTTCGTCGGCAATCCGCAGTTTTTCATCGGCAATTCTTCTCGTGAGCAGTTGAGACACCAGCAGTTGCTGGCCGGGGGAGCCGCTCACTGCGCCGAGGAGCTTTCCCCTCAA
>DASUXH010000111.1:0-2649 GCA_036378015.1 Nitrospira sp.
GTGGTTCGGCCGTGGGCCTGGTCTTGGATCACCGGAAGGACAGGAGGTGAGGGTGCCGGTGCCGGCGGTCACAGTCGCCGTGGCCAAACAGGCGGGCACCAACGCGGTGACCGTCGCGAACGACGTGATCCGCAAAGTGGAGGATCTCAAGGGGGTGATCATCCCAACGGACGTGAAAGTCACCGTGACCCGCAACTACGGAGAAACGGCGCGCGAAAAGGCCGATGAGCTGTTGTGGCATCTCGCCGTGGCGGTGATCGCCGTGGTGGCCTTCCTGGGCCTCACTCTGGGTCCGCGTCCGGCCTTCGTAGTCTCTATTGCGATTCCGCTCACCCTGGCGTTGACGCTGTTCACTTCGATGCTGATCGGCTACACCATCAATCGCGTCACGTTGTTTGCGCTCATCTTTTCGATCGGTATCCTTGTCGACGACGCGATCGTGGTGGTGGAGAATACCTATCGGCATTTGACCCTGCGCCGCCGGTCCCACGATGAAGCCTCCATCCACGCCGTCGATGAAGTCGGGAATCCGACCATTTTGGCGACCTTCACCGTCATTGCGGCATTACTGCCGATGGCCTTCGTCTCAGGCCTCATGGGCCCCTACATGCGGCCGATCCCCGTGAACGCATCTATAGCCATGTTCTTTTCCTTGCTGGTGGCCTTCATTGTGATTCCCTGGTTTTGCCGCACCTGTTATAGCGCTGGTATCGCAATCAAAGGGCTGGATCACGAGGAAAGCGAGCAGGGACTGATGGCAAGGCTCTATCGGCGGTTGCTGAATCCGTTGCTCACTCATCCCGTGCTTGCATCCGGCTTCCTAGGTGCTGTGGCGCTGCTCCTGCTTGGCTCGACGTTATTGTTTTACACGCGTCACGTCGTCGTGAAGATGTTGCCCTTCGATAACAAGAGCGAGATCCAACTGGTGATCGATATGCCGGAGGGCACGACGCTTGAAGAAACCGCGCGCGTGACCCAAGCCCTGGGACGGTACGTGAGCACGGTGCCGGAAGTCCGGGATTATGAGGCATATGTCGGCACGGCATCGCCGTTCAATTTCAACGGATTGGTCCGGCACTATTACCTCCGCGAGCAGCCCCATGAAGCTGATATGCAGATCAATCTGGTCGCCAAACATGACCGCGACGCGCAGAGCCATGAGATCGCCAGGCGTCTGCGCCCGGCCATCCAAGACATTGCCCGGCAATACGGAGCCAATGTGAAGGTCGTGGAAGTTCCCCCGGGCCCGCCGGTCCAGTCCGTGCTCGTTGCAGAAGTCTATGGTCCGGATTATGTGCGCCAAATCACCATGGCGCATGAGATCAAGGCGCTCTTCGAATCCACGGTCGGCGTGGTGGACGTCGACGACTATACCGCCGCCGATCAAGTGAAATATGTGTTTACCGTCGATCGGGCGAAGGCCGCTCGCGCCGGCATCCCTTCCGACGACGTCGTTCGGACCTTGCGCATGGCCATGCAAGGCTCACAGGTCGGTCTCGTCCATATGCCGCAAGAAAAAGGTCCGGTTCAGATCATGTTGCGCCTTCCGTCGGCCGAACGTACGGGACTCGAGCGCATCGGCGAGATCGGGTTGCGGACAAACACCGGAGGGATGGCCCCGTTGTCGGAGTTGCTCACGCTGGAGCAGACGGTGCAGGACCAGGCGATCTACCATAAGAACCAAAAGCCGGTTGTGTACGTCGTGGCCGACGTCGGCGGCCCAGGCGCTGAAAATGCCGAGAGCCCCGTCTACGGCGTGCTCGGTGTGGGAAAACTCTTGGAGACCTATCGTCCGTCTGAAGGCTATCGGGTGGAACAGTACTATGCCTCCCAGCCGTGGTCCGAAGAGCGGCTGAGCGTGAAATGGGACGGCGAATGGCACATCACGTACGAGACGTTCCGCGATATGGGCATTGCCTTCGCCGTGGCCATGCTGTTGATCTATCTCCTGATCGTCGGACAATTTCAGTCGTTTATCACGCCGCTGGTGATCATGGCGCCGATTCCCCTGACGCTGATCGGGATCCTGCCAGGGCATTGGATGACCGGGGCGTACTTTACCGCGACATCGATGATCGGGTTCATCGCGCTCTCCGGTATCATCGTCCGCAACTCAATCCTTCTCGTCGACTTTATTCAGCTTCAGGAGCAGGCGGGCTTGTCGTTGCCAGAGGCGGTAATCAAGGCAGGCGTCATTCGGACTCGGCCGATTCTCCTCACCGCTGCAGCCTTGATGGTAGGTGCCTTCGTCATTATTCTTGATCCGATATTCCAAGGGCTGGCGGTTTCGCTGCTGTTTGGTGTCGGTGCATCCACGCTCCTTACTCTCGTCGTGATCCCAGTACTGTATTATCATCTGATCGGCAAGCGCTCAGCAGTGGAAACGATCCACTCGGCTGCTTTTCTCGGAGACACTAACGCGGCACCTTCCGAACCCGCTTCGACGTCATCTTCGCTGTAACACCGGAAGAAAAGAATGCATGAGAGGGAACTTGTTGTACTGTCAGCACTGACAAGGAGGAGTTCCATGACAAGAATGCGTCAGTCGTCTTCCCTTATCGTGACTGCCGCAGTTTCCCTTGCACATGCCTTGGCGTTTGCGCAGAGTTATCCCCCAAGTGTTACTCAGAAGGTGATCTCGGCGCAAAA
>DASUXH010000112.1:0-3431 GCA_036378015.1 Nitrospira sp.
CGGACTCGCCGGACTGAAACGCGCGAGGGTGCTCACTTCACTACCGATATTCGCCATCGGGGGCGTACAGGTGGAGCATGTGCGGTCGCTCATCGACGCCGGCGCGAACGGAATCGCCGTGATTTCCGCCGTCTGCGGCGCGCCCGACATCACGGCGGCGACATCTCAATTCACCGAGCAGATGATTTAACCGATTGCGCCAGCGTGGTCATCGCCGACATTTTCGCCAGGCGAGCCGCCGATCGCCGGAAGCTCCGCGCCAGCCCTGGTTCATAGGGGAGGGGACCGAGCACCGGCAATCCCGCCTGCTTTCGCAGAGCCTCCAGCGTCGTCTTCTCTTGAAGACGCATCATGGCGGATCGAACCGGCGCTGTGCGATTGAGCACCAGCGCGACGAGCGGGATCTTGCGGCGTCGAAGCGCGTCAATGGCTAGGAGGGCATGGTTGATTCCGCCAAGCCCCGCGCGGCCGACGACGATGGCCGGAAGCTTGAGCCCCTTGATCAGGTCCATCACATCGGTCTTCGGCGCAATCGGCACCCGGACGCCACCGATGCCTTCCACCACGACATAGTCGTACCGGTTGCCGAGCAAGCGATACACCTGTCGGATCACACGCAGATCGATGATCCGTCGCTCCGCTTGCGCTGCGGCAAGCGGCGCCACCGGCGGTTCAAACGCGTAAGGGCAAACAGCGCCGAGTGTTTCCTCGCTTTCTACGACGGCGCGCAAACGCGCGGCATCGGAGCGCTCGACCTTGGAAGGGGCAATGCCCGTCTCGATAGGCTTCATCACGCCCACGCTGCGTCCCAAGCGTTTCAAGGCCAGAGCGAGCGCCGCAGTCACCAACGTTTTTCCGACCGAAGTGTCGGTGCCGGTCACAAACACACCTGCGCCACGGCGCGTGCCCTTACGCGGTTTCATAGAAAGAGAGATCGGCTATCACAGTTCCAGACTTGTCCGGAAACATCCTTCGCCTGTGTCAGATGGACGACGGTTCGAACCACTCCATCGAGCGCGGGCGGCCTTTGAAGAGCATGATCTCGCCACCCCGTCTTGCCGGGGTTGGCTCCCTCTGCAAGTTTGGTATTTTGCCAGCCGGGCCAGACGATATTCACGCAAATATTGTCATTCCCCCATTCCAATGCTGCGGTTTTGACTAACCCCAATTGCCCGGCCTTGGAAGCGGCGTAGGCCGCTTGCCCGGTTGACCCCTGATATCCCGCATAGGAACCGACAACGACGATTGATCCGCCGCCCTGGGCACAGAGAGAAGGGGCCATGGTGCGCAAGCAGTGAAAAAGCCCGGTGAGGTTAATCGCCATGACTTCCGCCCAGTCGTCCTCGCCGAGCGTGAGCACCAGGTGACTGCTGCCTACGCCAGCCGCACAGACAAACGCCAGAGGAGGCGGGCTGTTCCGTGCAAAGGCCTTGACCATCTGTTCGACGGAGCAGGCATCACGAACGTCCGCCTCATAGAGCGCTCCGCTGCCGCCAGCCTCTTCGATTTGCCTCAGCGTCGCTTCCGCCGACGGTTTGCCTTTGTGATAGTGGATGCCGACATGGCGGCCGAGGATGCCGAACGCTCGACTCAGGGCTTGGCCGATCCCCCCGGACGCCCCCGTGACCAGGACCGATCCGAGGTCGGTGGGCGCGTCGCCCGCATGTGTTCCTTGACCCACATCCGTCGTCATGACGGAAGATTATCGTGGTCCAAGAAGCAGAAGGCAAGTCTGACCGGTGACTCGCAAGGGTTCTTCGACTCTTGCTGCTCTCAGGAGTCGTATGGTACGGTTTGATTCGACCTCACAGGCACACAGGATCTCGGAGACACCCGTGAAACGCCATTGCATGATGTTGGGTATTGTGCTTCTGCTTGCCGGAATGGCAGGTCCGGCCCTGTCCATGGCCGCCGACGACCTCAATGCCATCGGCCAATCATCCGACTATTTCCCGGACGCGATCGGCAGTCATTGGGAATATCACGGTCAGATCACGGAAGGGCCGCTGCAAACGATCGATCAAAAGTTCTTCACCAACGTGTCGACCGTCATAGGGACGAGAGCTCTACGGGGGATGACGGTCACGGTGTTTCACGACACCAACCCGGGCAATCACGGGCCATCGGATAGTTTTTATCGCCGCGACGTGGTCGGCATCGTCTACCACGGATCCGAGCCCGGTACTCCATTGGAGAAACAGCTCATTCCCTATCAAATCGTCCGGTTTCCGATCAAAATCTCCTCGACGATCCAACAGTTCGACAAGAAGGGATTGGACTTCGGCACGGATATGGACCGGGACGGGGTGAATGAAAAGGTTGATGCGCAGGGGACGTCGACGGTCGCCGGTCTTGAGACTGTCACGGTGCAGGCGGGAACGTTCACGGACGCCGTGAAAGTCGAGGCTTACATGCGGATGAAGATCCATCTCTCCGAAACACGGCGAACGGTCACCGGCACCGATGTCATGACGGCTTGGTTCGCGAAAGGGGTGGGGCTCGTGAAGTACGTCGAGCGCCAGGAATTGTCGCCGCTCGAAGACCGCGGCGTGATTACCGAGATCACCGAAGAACTGGACTCTTATGAAATCAAACCGAGCAAGACGTCACTCGGCCGGGGCGAAACCCCGGCGGAGGGTCTGCTCGCTGACCACCCGGGTGACCAGGAACTGCATCAGATAGTCTTCGCCTCCCGCCTTCGCGCCAACCCCTGAAAGACGGTGCCCGCCGAAGGGCTGTCGGTTGACGAGCGCGCCGGTAATCGGCCGGTTCAGATACAGGTTCCCCACGTCGAATCGCTCCCGCGCCAGCTCGAGATTGGCGGGACTGCGCGAGTAGACGCCGCCTGTCAATGCGTACTCGGTCGAATTGGCAAGGCTGAGCGCCTCTGCAAACGAGCCGGCCTTGAGCACAGCCAGGACCGGTCCGAAGATTTCTTCCTGCGCGATCCGAGCGGTGGGAGCAACGTCGGCAAACACCGCCGGCCCCACATACCAGCCCGGCTGTGTGACGCGGCCTTCCACCACTGCTCGCCCTTCCTGGCTTCCGATTTTGATGTAGTCGAGAATCGTCGCCTGAGCCCGTTCATCGATCACCGGCCCGACCTGCGTGCCAGGATGTTCCGGGCTCCCCACCACCAGACTGGCGATGGCCTCCTGCAGCCGCTTGAGAAACAGATCGTACACTGCCGCATGCACGATGGCCCGTGAACAGGCCGAGCATTTTTGGCCGCTGTACCCGGTGCTGGAGGCGACCACTCCGGCTACAGCCTCATCCAGATCGGCCGTTTCATCGATAATGATGGCGTTTTTCCCACCCATCTCGGCAATGACCCGCTTGACCATCCGCTGGCCCGGCACAACCATGGCGGCGTGGTTCAGGAGGCTCAAGCCGACCTTTTTTGATCCCGTAAAGGCAATCGTCACGATGGC
>DASUXH010000113.1:0-2743 GCA_036378015.1 Nitrospira sp.
AGACATAACAAGGGCAAGGGTTTGTCTGTGGCCGGGTCGGTGACCGACGAAGGCCATGCCCGCGACGTCACTCAGCGGACTCTCGACAGTTTCGGACGCATCGACATTCTGGTCAATAATGCAGGGATCGGAGACTTCGGGAAGCGCATTCATGAAACGGACGATGCCACATGGGCGACGGTTCTCGACGTGAACCTGACCGGCGTCTTCCGCATGACGCGGGCCGTGGTACCGCAGATGCTCAAGCAAAGCCGTGGAGCGATCGTGAACATTTCGTCGGTCGCGAGCCTTGTGGGTATTCCCGGCGCGCCCGCCTACGCGGCTTCGAAGGGCGCTGTCGACGCATTCACGCGCGCGCTAGCCATTGATTATGCCAAGGACGGAATTCGCTGCAACGTCGTCAATCCGGGCTTGATCGATACGCCGATGGCCGCTCCTCTGATGAAGAATCCTGATATGCTTCAGCCGATTTTGGCGCACTACGCGCTGCGGCGGCCCGGGACGCCGGAAGAAGTCGCCAATATGGTGCTCTACCTGGCCTCCGACGAATCCGTTTGGGTCACAGGAGCGACATTCACGATCGACGGAGGCATGACAATTTCAAAGGCATGAACGCGTAATGGATATCACTGCTGCGACACAGTTCTGCGGAGTCATCGGGAACCCCGTCGAACATTCCCTCTCACCCGCCATCCACAACGCCGCATTTCAAAAACGAGGCCTCAACTTTGTGTATCTCGCCTGGAAGGTCGAGGCCATCAGTGACGCCGTCAAGGGCTTGCGAGCTCTCGGCAATTTTCGCGGGGCCAGCGTGACGATTCCGCATAAAGTGGCCGTCTTGCCGTTTCTCGACGACGTCGATGCGACTGCCCGACACATCGGCGCCGTCAATACGATCGTCGCCCGGCAGGGTCGATTGTTCGGCACAAATACCGATGCAACCGGCGCCCTTCGCGCGTTGAACGAGGGAAACGCTCCTTTGAACGACGAAGCAGTGGTCATTCTTGGGTCTGGAGGAGCGGCGCGTGCGATCGCGTTTGCGCTTGCCACGGAAGCAGGGATTCGCCGCATGCATCTCTTGGGGATTGACGACGAGGAACGACGAGGGTTGGCCTCTGATTTGACGAAGAAGACGGCAGTGGACGTCGTGAATGCATTTCTCGATGAGCAGGCTCTCAAGGCCGCCTTGTCAGAGGCCCGAGTGTTGATTCACTGTACGCCGATCGGCATGTCGCCAAAAACCGGTCTAACGTGTGTCCCGCCGAAGCTCCTCCACCCCGGGCTGACCATTATGGACATCGTCTACAATCCGCGTGAAACACAGTTGCTTGCCGATGCGAGAGCAGCCGGCTGCCGAACGATTTCCGGTCTCGAGATGTTTCTCTATCAGGCAGCGGCGCAGTTCGAACATTGGACTGATGAACCCGCGCCTACGCAGGTCATGCGTACGGTGTTGGAGTCACGCCTCAAATGACGAACCCACGGGGCGGGTGTTCGGTGAATGGTCGGCGATGAACGTTGTGTTGATCGGATACCGAGGGACCGGCAAGAGCACTGTGGGGAAAGTGGTGGCGGCACGTCTGGGCCGTCCGATCGTCTCCACGGATAAGGAAATTGTCCGGCGCGCAGGGTCGTCAATTCCCGATATCGTCTCCGCTCATGGTTGGGACTATTTTCGCGATCTGGAGAGCGCAGTCTGCATGGAACTCGCAGGGCAAGACGACCTTGTCATCGACACAGGCGGGGGCGCGATTTTGCGTCAGCAAAACGTGGAGGTCTTCAAACGTAAGGGCCGACTAGTTTGGCTGACGGCTTCCGTCGAGACCATCGCGGCCCGCATCGGCACCGATAGACAGCGACCGTCGCTCACCGGCACGAAGTCCCATATCGAAGAGATTCGAGAGGTACTCACCGAGCGAATGTCCAAATATCACGCCGCGGCGGACTTGACGGTCGTCACGGACAACCGTTCGATCGACGAAGTGGCGACAACCATTCTAAAGCAGCTGTGATCTCTCTCCAGAAATATAAGCGGATGCTTGACAATTTCCGCAGCAAAGTGCTTGAAATAGCTTCGGGCGCCCGTAGCTCAGTTGGATAGAGCGTCGGGCTTCGAACCCGCAGGTCGCAGGTTCAATTCCTGCCGGGCGCACCAATCTTCAAGATTTCCGTCACGAAGGTAAGAAAGCCCCGGAGCACAGCGAGATCAGCTCGGGCACGCATAATCTCGATACCTCCTATTCATTCGGATGGCCACGAATCCCGGACACCGAAAAACGCTGCTTCTCCTTGTTGCCCTCCTCCTTTCCCAATTCGCGCTCATAGTCCTTGGGATGGCGCTTCACATGAAAGGGGAAAGACCGTTTTTCACATTTTTATCCAGCAACCCAGGCGCCATGTTTCTTGTCGCCATCGGCGTTTTCCTCGGATCCGCGGTCGTCGTGACACGACAGTATGTTGCAAGCGGACGCCTACTCAGTCACCACTTCCGCCGCGCTGCCGTGATAAGCCTCGCCATCGTGGCACTCTTATTCTTGATCATCGAGATGACGCTGAGAGCGAACTCCATTAGTCTTCAGGAGAACGACGTCCTTTGGGGCACAAAGTTAAGGCCGCTGAATTGGTCGAAGGTGGCTCAGCATCATCAGGAGCTGATTCAGCATCCATCGGGCGACCTGTCTTATCTGGTGCACGATGACTTCCTGGGTTGGACCGTGGGGACTAACAGAGAAAAGGCCAACAC
>DASUXH010000114.1:0-3950 GCA_036378015.1 Nitrospira sp.
CAGGGCAAACGGACCTTGGCGAGACACTCGTTGAACGGTATGCCTCGCAGCCACGTGTCCGATCTCGTGACCGACTACTCCGGCCAATTCGTCCTCCGTATTGACGAGCGCCAGCAGGCCGCGGGTGACATAGACATACCCCCCGGGAAGAGCGAATGCGTTCGGCTCAGCCATGTCGACCACATGGAATTGATGGTCGATATCCTTTCGTGGCGATTCCTTCGCGAGCCGTTGACCCAACGCATCGACATAGCTGTTCAATGAAGTATCGTTGAGCAAGCCCATTTCTTGGGCAACCTTCTTGTCTTCCTCTTCGCCAAGCTTCTTCTCCTGCTCGACGGACATGAGCGTGACCTCCGGCATATTGCTCACAGGATTGATCGAGCAGGCAGCAAGCGCCGCAGTGAGCAGCATCGGCAGAGAGATGTTTTTCAGAGGCTTTGCAGTCGACGTCAACACGCGAATCATCATGGTCATTCTCCTGATCAGTCGTGCGCAATGAATTGTGAAACAGCGTTTATTTGGCCGGCTTGACCTCGGCTGTGTACTCGGTGCCGTCCGCCGCACGGCCTTTGGCATTCAACATGCGTTGGCTACCGGACTGATAGAGAACAGCCTCGACGGTTCCTCGCTCGGACTTCGAAGAGAGCTTGCCGTCGTTTAAAGTAAATTGGCCATGTCCGCTGAACACTCCAATAGTGCGTAAGCTGCTGAACTGGTACGCTCCGTCTGGCCCAATCGTTACCGTCATCCAATCATCCCTGCGCTGATGTGGCACCACCCGTATCAGGCCGCTCCACTTTCCGGCCACGCTGGAAAGATCGGTAATCTGGACAGGAACCCATTGGGGCTGTTCGGAACGGTCCATCGTTTCACAGCCAGGGCTCATGGCGAAGCAGACAACACCCAGGCAGACCAGCAACCATCGAAAAGACGCTCGCATAAGTCTCACCTGTTTCGCCTCAAGGGATAAGGAAGAAAACCCTAGCACAATGTAATGGACGCTTCCACCGGCGTTCATACGGCTATTGATTTGGTGGGACGGTCTCCGTCCCATCCGACTTAATTTCCGGTAATGGTATCTGAATGAGTTGGTCGACGATTTTGTTCAGCGGAGTGTAGGTCGACGCGGTCTTGTGATTCAGAAAGTCTGCGACAATGCTGCCCAGCGTCACTCGTATTGCATCTTCGAGATAAACGGGGTCCTTCGCAAATGCTTCACTTTGCATGGTCCCTTCGGCCATCGAAGCCCACAGAAGCCCACCGGTCTTCGTATCCCACAATTGGACCGAGATTCGTAGGTCGCACTGCCGGGTCTGCGAAATGACCACCCCAAACGCCGGAAATGTCCAGCGATCGTACATGATTTGCGTGAAGGCGGCTAACCGGGGTTGAAACACAAATCGAGCCCCAATGGCCGTTCCGATTTTATTTAGAGAGTCACGATTGAGAATATGGCTTTGCTCAGCATCGATTCTCATTTGATTATATTCCGCGGCGAGGCCTTGTTGATTGATTTGCGACAGGCTGTGCAGCGGGCTAACAATCTGTATTTGAGGAGCAACTACTTGCAGAATTTCACCCAGCGTGTAGGCCAACCCCACCTCATTCCCGCGGAGTCCCGGCATGGTGAGGGCTCCCAACACGGCAATTGGCTCAAGTCCGAGCATCGCTGGATCGAACGATTGAGAGACCCTTGAAGAATTGGTTCGCACCTGCCATCCGTAAATCGAGCTTGAGCAGCCTGTCATCAAAGTCAGCACAATCAACAGAATTAGATACACAGGAGATTTCGGTCGCGACATAAGGGTCATGCGGGGAATGAGACTTACACTACGGAAGCCATGAAGCTGCTCGCCGGGATCGCCAACAGCGGACAAGGAGCCTGCCGAAGAATTTGTTCGCTATGGCTCCCCCGCAGGGCGTCCAGAAAACCATGTCGGCCCTCAGTGGTCACGACGATCAATCCGGCTTTGACTGCCGATGCGGTGTCGCTGATAACGTCGACGACATCACCCGGCTTGACGACTCGGTTCCACTGCCAGCCCGACACCTCGGGAAGCCGAACGTTCGGCATCCCGGTGCTCTCTCCGACATGAAGAAGGGTGAATATGCCGGAGGGAAGATTCAATCGGATGGCCATTCGTGCCGCCGCATGTACGGCGGGCTCCGGAGTCGGCGTTTCCGCAATGGGCACCAGGATGCTCGTCAGTAAAACGGATCCATCCGGCGCCGACACGAACCCATCGACGCCCTTGGGAATGAACAGCGTCATTTGATTCGACTTGCGGGCAATCGGAGCGGCGATCGACTGGCTCAACCATTGAACTGGCCCCTTTTGTTGGTCCGTGGCCAGAACGATCATATCCGTATTGTGGGCGCTCAAATACGCGGTGACCGATTCTACCGGATCGTTGTGCTTCGCCTGGACTTTCTTGATCCTGATGCCGAGCTTCTTTGCCACGTCGGATTGGGTGCTATTCTTCGGCAGTAAGCCCCAGCGCTCCAGCGTCGTACGGACGCCCGGAAACTCCATCCACTCCGATTCATGTTTGGGAGAAACATGCAAAATGGTCAGTTCCGCCTTGGCGATCAAGGCGGCTTTCAGCGCGTGGATAAAAGCCACCTCGCTGGCGGGCGTAAAATCGGAAGGATGAAAGATTTGTTGGAGAATAGGTACAGAGTTTGCGACAGACATAGGTGTTGTCTCGCCTCCTCGAATCTAGTAGACGAGCGGAATCTCTTGGGCCATCTCGAACTTGATCAGCGACCGTATCTTCGTTTCCATCTGGATATAGCGGGCCACTTTCGTCGCGGGAAGCACTTTCTCGAGCTTTTCCGCATAGGAGCGCTTGAGTTTTATCTCCTGCTCTTCGACGGACAGCGCTTCGCCGAGCAGCTTTTTGGCCGTATCGTTAGAAATCGCCCCGTTATTGAAGGCTTCCGCGTAGTCCCTGACCGTCTGACCCAGCTGCTGATTGACGGCGCCAAGATCCTTTTGATACGAGTCATAGACGGGCCAGAATTGCTTGGCTTCGGTATCCGTAAGTTCCATATTGCTCGCGATCAGTAGTTTCTTGTCGGCTTTCAATTTCTCCTTCAAAATTTCCATGTTGGAATCCGACAGCGGTTCGCCAAAGGCCGGAAAGGCCACCAACACTGCCGCCGTCAGCACACACCACATCGCCCTGATCATCATGATCTATCCTTTCAGTTGAAGGTCACACCCATACCTGCCGTTCCAGGAAGCGGCATGCATATCATCATTACCCCGTATTCGGAACTGTCAAAACTGACAGGCAGCGAGGACGCCCGTCTGCATTCGTGACCATCCAACTGTCATTCACGGGCTTGGATATCCTGCATGAGCCGCTGAAATTCTTTGTTGCCGCGGATCAACTTAGAAGCTGCGAGGACCAATCGGTCGATGTGCTCATCCTTCAAATACAAGCTGGTTGGAATCTTCATCAACCCGATTCGTTCATCAGGATCCTCGATTTCACTCAAGCTGGCGTTGATGAAATAGATGTCCGCATCCTTTGCCCAGGGACTATCAGGACCTCTTGGCTTTGTCTTTAACTCGGCCTTCCACTTGTCCACCCCCATCGTAATCAGTGTTGTCGTATCGAAGGAGTATCGATTGATCGGAATGTCGATCAACGAGCTCATCGCTTTGGAGAGGACTGGAACATGGTCGCTTCGAAACTCCATCACATCGGGGGATGTTTCGGCATTGACCGCGAGAATCACCAATTTCTTTACGTTCTTGACGCCTGCTAGCACTAACAACTTCTCGAAGCTTCCCTGGACTCCGCTCCCTTCGATAAGCCCGCGGAGTGCAAGATTGTCCGACAGGCCTCCGTCGAGCAAATGAATATAAGGACGTTTTTCAGCGTCAAGGTACGAGAGCAATTCGTTGGCCCGCTGGGCGCCGACCCGCCCTCCTCGCT
>DASUXH010000115.1:0-3558 GCA_036378015.1 Nitrospira sp.
TGTGGAGAATTTGCCGCTGCAGATTGGACAAGTCGACGACATCGCCGTCCACCAGGCCGATGGTGCCGATGCCAGCCGCGGCAAGGTAGAGGCCGGCCGGCGATCCCAAACCGCCGGCCCCGATCAGCAGCACTTTGGCCTGGCTCAGTTTCAACTGACCTTTGCCGCCCACCTCCTGGAGGATGATATGACGGCTATAGCGTTCGATCTGTCGCTCGGTGAGTTCCATGCGCTATTCCACGATGTTCAATTCGATGGGATCGACGACGCAGCCTTTGTGGCGGAGTCCTTGAAGTGCTCGCTCGATCTCCGCGGTCTCACCGGAAAGTTCGACGTCGACCCATCCGGTCGTCTCACGGACGTCCGCGCGGCGCACGTTGGTCACGACGTTGTATTCCTTGCCGATTTGATAAATGATCGGTTCCTTGACCTTGTCTTCCGGAAATCTGACATGGAAGCGGAGGTGTGCCTGATGTGTCATGATCGACCTCCTGCAATGGCGGGAACAATCGACACTTCATCGCCCGCCTTGAGCGAGGTGTCCTTTCCCTTCAAGAATCGGATATCTTCTTCGTTGACGTAGATATTGACGAACCGACGCAACTCTCCGCTGTCGTCGCATAGACGCGCTTTGATGCCGGGATGCGCGGTATTCAAGTTGTCGATCAAGTCGACGATGGAGCCTGCGGAGACCTCCACTTCTCCCTGTCCCTTGGTCAACGGTCGCAGCGGAGTGGGAATCCGAACTTTGATCATGCGTCACCGCCGCCGTTCTTTCCCATCTTGAACGTTTTCTCGAAGGCAACCAGGCTGGGCTGAATCCTGAAGGGCCTTCCCACCGCATCGACGACGGCTTCCTGGGTTTTGAGCCCGTTGCCCGTCACGTAGGCCACCGTGACGTCGCCTTTCTTGATCGTGCCGTTTTTGACCAGCTTTTGCAGGACGCCGATGGTTACACCGCCCGCCGTTTCGGCAAAGATACCTTCGGTCTGGGCCAGCAGCTTGATGGATTCCACGACTTCATCGTCCGTCACCATGTCCATGGCACCCTGGCTTTCGGCCGTGGCTTTCAGCGCGTAATAGCCGTCGGCGGGATTGCCGATCGCCAGCGATTTGGCGATGGTCTTCGGCTTCACGGGTTTGAAGAAATCGCGCCCCGCCTTGAAGGCCGTCGCGATCGGGGAGCAGCCTTCTGCCTGCGCGCCGTTGATTCTCGTGCGCACCTCGTTGATCAGGCCGACCGATTTCATTTCATGAAGACCTTTCCAGATCTTCGTAAGCAACGAACCGGAGGCCATCGGAATGACGACTTGATCGGGCGTGCGCCAGCCGAGCTGCTCGACGGTTTCAAAGGCGAGCGTTTTGGATCCTTCGGCATAATACGGCCGCACGTTGATGTTCACAAAGGCCCATCCATGTTCGGCCGCGATTTCACTGCATAGACGGTTGACATCGTCGTAATTGCCTTCGACCTCCACGACATTCGGCTTGTAAATCAGGTTACCCAAGACCTTGGCCGCTTCCAAATCGCCGGGAATGAACACGTAACAGCGCATTCCGGCCGCAGCGGCGTGGGCGGCAACCGAATTCGCCAGGTTTCCCGTGGAGGCGCAGGCCACCGTTTCGAAGCCGAGTTCCCGAGCGCGGGTCAATGCCACGGCGACGACGCGATCTTTGAACGACAGCGTCGGATGGTTGACCGTGTCGTTCTTGATATAGAGTTCGTCGATGCCCAAATATGCGCCAAGATTCTTTGCCCGGACTAGCGGCGTCAGTCCGGCATGCGGACCGAGGTAATTGGTGCCTTCGACCGGGAGCAGGTCGGCATATCGCCACATGCTCCCCGGCCCTTCCTCGATCTTTTTACGGGACATGACCTGCTTCACTTCGGCGTAGTTGTACTTGACCTCCAGTGGGCCGAAGCACATTTCACACACGTGAATGGCCTTGGTCGGATATTCCTTCCCGCATTCCCTGCACACGAGCGCTTTCATTTTGGCCATCGTCGCACCACCCTCATTAAGAAACTCACAGATTCAGATGATTCCTGTTACGGTCGTACGGCGCAACCCGCATGAGGGTCACCGTCGTCGAAAAGTTCGGTAATCGTGGGATGCTCGCCGCAGAGCGCACACTGAGGGTTCCGTTTGACCTTGATCTCCCTGAAGTGCGTGTTCCTGGCGTCGAAATCCAGCAGGCGATCCGTCAACGGACGCCCGACTCCGAGGACCAATTTCAGCGCCTCAGTGGCCTGAATCGTTCCTATGATACCCGCCAGCACCCCGATGACACCAGCCTCCTGGCACGAGGCGACCAGGCCGGGCGGCGGCGGCGTCTTGAACACGCAACGATAGCACGCGGATTTCCTGGGGATAATGGTCGTGACGCGGCCATCGAAACGCAGGATGCCGCCATGAACAAGCGGCCTATCGGCAAAGAAACAGGCGTCGTTAATAAGAAATTTGGCGGTGAAGTTGTCGACTCCGTCAATGACGACATCGTACTCTGAAAATAACTTCAGGGCATTGCCGGCCGTCAACCGCTCTTCATATATCGACACAGACACATCGGGATTGAGGGCTTGGATCTTTTCTTTTCCCGACAATACCTTTGGGCGGCCGACATCCGTTGTGTGGTGCAGCACCTGGCGTTGCAGATTCGTGAGATCTACGACGTCGCTGTCGATCAGGCCGATGCGCCCGATCCCAGCCGCCGCAAGGTAGAGGGCCGCAGGGGAGCCCAAGCCTCCGGCGCCGACAAGAAGAATCCTCGCCTTGGCGATTTTCTTCTGACCCTTGCCGCCGACTTCCGGCAAGAGGATATGCCGGCTGTAGCGATTTATTTGCTCTTCGGTGAATTCCATCTTCTAGATATTAAAGTATTTCTCGATGCTGATGTACCGCTCGCCCGTGTCACACAGGACCGTCACGACGTTCTTGCCCGGTCCCAGTTCCTCCGCCACTTGTTGTGCCGCGAACACGTTCGCTCCCGCCGAGATACCGACCAACAGCCCTTCCATCTTTGAAAGCTGTTTAGCAGTCTGATACGCCTCGTCGTCGGTGACCTTGATCACCCGATCCAAGATTTTTCGATTCAACACCTGCGGAATAAACCCGGCGCCGATGCCTTGGATCTTATGGGGACCCGGATCTCCGCCAGAAAGCACCGGCGAGCCTGCCGGCTCGACGGCGATGATCTTGACGCTCGGATTCCGCTCCTTGAAGACCTCTCCGCAACCGGTGATCGTTCCGCCCGTACCCACCGCCGCAACGAATGCGTCGATCTTGCCGCCCAGCGCTTCCCAGATTTCCGGCGCAGTCGTTTTCTTGTGCATGGCGGGATTGGCCGGATTGGAGAATTGATCCGGCATGAAATAGGACGGGTTCTGCATCAACAGACTTTCCGCCTCCCGGATCGACCCTTTCATGCCCTCCCAGGCCGGGGTCAAGACGAGCTGCGCCCCATAAGACGAGAGAAGACTCGCGCGCTCCATGCTCATACTCTCAGGCATCACGAGAATCAGCTTATAGCCTCTCACGGCTGCGATGAGGGCCAGAC
>DASUXH010000116.1:0-5408 GCA_036378015.1 Nitrospira sp.
TAATCGGTTACCTGTCGGAATCGTTCCTCGCTTTCGCGCAGCGCCGTTTCGATCCTTTTCCGGTCGGTGATATCCACGGCGACCCCCCCAAGGAAGTCGAGATGGCCGGCTTCATCACAGATCGGGAATTTGCTCACGAGGCTTTCATGAACCCCGTCTGCATAGGGGGCTGTTTCAACGGTCACGACGGCCTTGTGGGTCTCGATCACTTGAGCATCGTTCGCTTCGAACTGCCTGGCCGTCGAAGCGGGAAGCACATCGCGATCCGCTTTGTATCGCCACTGGGCGGGGTCCACGGCGAACGCCTTGATGAAGGCTTCATTGAGGTAGAGGTACCGTCCGTGCGCATCCTTGATCCAGGCCAGCGCCGGCAGGTTGTCCATGAAGGCCGCAAACAGCCGGTCGCTCTGCCGGCGGGCCCGGTCGGTTTCGTTGACGGAACGTGCGGTCCATCCCAGCAGACCGGCCAACGTCACGATCGCGGCGGTGGCAAAAATGGCGACGCCCATCGCGGTACTGTACAAACCCTGGCGTTCGCCATACAGCCAGATCCAGCCGATGACGGGCAGGAGAAGCAGCACCACCGGCAGCAACCGTCTGAGCACATAGCCGCCGGCCTGATCACTGGTCATGACTGCCATGATTCCAGTCTCTGGATGCAGAGCCAGGGCACCGGCGCACGCGACCAACAACGTAAGGGCGGTATGGAGGGCCATCGGCGTATACTGACCGACCCCGTAGAGGAATTGCTCATGGTACAGGTAGCCAAGAAACGCCATGAATGCCAACAGCATGGCTCCCAACGTGCAACCGTCCGACAGTGAGTAGTGGCGAGCGGGTGTCCTGACCTTGAGAATAAGAGCGATCCCCAGAAGGGAAAAGCAGGCGGCCGTGTTGAGTCCCATTCGGCCGGGTATCCACAGGCCGACGGTCTCCGGCGGGTCATAGAAAAGCCACTGGTCGATTCCGAAATCTAATCCAAGCAAGTACTCAAGACCTGTCACGAGACCCAGGCTCGCCGTCGCCGCAGCGCACCCGTCGGCCGTCAGACGAAGCGTCTTCGCTCCACCTTTAATGGACGCGCACAACAATGAGACGCCGCTGAGCATGAAGGCGACCGCGGCATTCGGCATCATGGGGATGAGACCGGGAGCCAGGCTCTTCAGATCGGCGCTGCCGACGGTCCAGCCGAAGAGGACGAGGCCGCCCACCTCAATCGACAAGAGGCCTGCCACTGGAGGAAGGGGGTGGACAAAAAGCGAACGAAGTGCCTTCATCAGAAATACCTCAGAAGGCTGCAAAGAATATGAAGGGGCCGGTCAGTCGATGATTTCGACTTTCTTTCCCGTCGACTGGGCTCGCTTCAAACAGTCTGCATCGGTCACGGCGCAGCGGAGCGTATCCAACTCGGCTTCATCGACAATCTCAACCTTCTTGCCTTGAGCCTTGGCCTGCTTGAGGCAGCCCGTGTCCGTTGCCACGCATTTCACGGAATCCGACGCCGCGGGCGCATTAACGATCGAAACGGCCTTGCCCTGTTGTTTCGCGCGCGCCAAACATTCTTTGTCCGTCGCCACGCACTGAACGGCGTCCTCGGTCTTGTTCATTCCCTGATCGATGGTCTGGTCGATGCGCTGGTTGAGGCGATCTCGGCTTTTCTGCTCCGCACTCTTCTTCGCCTTGTCGAACAATCCCTCGAAAATGCCCTGCGCATGCAGAGGATGGGCGATGAGCACAAGGAGCGCGGCAATGCATCCCGTCACGAGACTTTTGACCATGATCCGCCTCCTTCAAAGATGCATTAGGGGTTGATACGCGAACAATAGCACAGCCCACGGGGTGAGACAAAGGCGATCGCCGATTTCAAGACCGACTGTCCACCTCCGGCCTACACCAGGATGGCCTACGTATTGTCAACCATCACTGCTTTCCAGCAGGATAAAGAGATTCTTGACTTGCGTGAGCACCTCATAGACGCGTCGCTGTCGAATTGGGAGAATCCATACGACTACCTGATGTCAACGGTGAATACACCCTCAATCAGAGGAGTCCATCATGAAATATCTTTGCTTGGTCTACGTCGAAGAGAAGACACTCAATGCGCTGCCCAAGCCCGAGCGCCAATTGCTCTCGGACGAATCCATGGCTTTTTGTGACGACCTGCAGAAGAAAGGGCAATTGATCGCGGCATCGCCGCTGCATCCGGTTGAGTCTGCCACGACCATCCGCGTCCGGAACGGAAAGACCGCGACGACGGACGGCCCCTTTGCTGAAACCAAAGAACAGCTCGGCGGATTTATCGCCATCGATGTCCGCGATCTGAATGACGCGATCCGAGTCGCGTCCCATTTCCCCGCCGCACGAATCGGAAGCATCGAAGTGCGTCCGATGAAGGAACTGGGCTGTGTTGAATGACGCTCGAGCCCAGGTTGATGAGGTCTACCGGACGGAGTCCCGCCGCGTCCTGGCCACGCTGATCCGTCTTCTCCTCGATTTCGACCTCGCGGAAGAAGCGCTGCACGAGGCCTTTGCCGCAGCACTGGAACGGTGGCCCCGTGAAGGGATGCCTGCCAACCCCCGTGCCTGGCTCGTCTCGGCCGGCCGGTTCAAAGCCATCGATGCCATCCGTCGTCGCGCACGCTACGATGCGACCCTGTCTGAATTCGCCAAAGAGGTCGATGCGGCCGCTGAAGAGCCTCTGGAGCCGACCGATCATGACATTGACGACGACCGCCTACGGTTGATTTTCACGTGTTGCCATCCCGCCCTCTCTCCGGAAGCCCAGATTGCCATGACGCTGCGGGAAGTGTGCGGACTGACGACCGAGGAGATTGCCCATGCCTTTCTCACCAAACCGGCGACCATCGCCCAACGCATCGTGCGCGCGAAATCCAAAATTCGCGACGCGCGCATCCCCTACGAAGTTCCGGTTTCATCGCAACTTCCTGCGCGGCTGGATGCCGTGCTGAGGGTCATCTATCTCGTCTTCAACGAAGGCTATTCGGCGTCCTCCGGTGAATCGCTGACTCGAGCAGAGCTCTCGGCTGAAGCGCTCCGCCTCGGCCGCCTGTTGCTGAACCTCTTGCCGGATCCAGAAACGACCGGGTTGCTCGCGCTGATGCTGCTGCAAGAATCACGGCGGGCCGCGCGAACCTCGCCCGGCGGAGACCTCATTCTCTTGGAGGACCAGGACCGCTCGCTGTGGCATCGGGATCAGATCGCGGAGGGGTTGTCTTTGGTCGAGGGAGCGCTATCGTCAGGGCGCTTCGGCGTCTATACCCTCCAGGCGGCCATCGCTGCCGTCCACGCCGAAGCGCGTGACGCAGCCAAGACGGATTGGGGCCAGATCGTGGCTCTCTATGACGTCCTGCTGCGCGTAGATCCGTCGACGGTGGTGGAATTGAATCGCGCTGTTGCCGTGGCCATGCGCGACGGCCCGCTTGCGGGACTCCAGCTCATCGAGAACCTCTTGAATCGCGGTGAACTGACTGATTACCACTTGGCCCATTCGGCTCGTGCCGAGTTCTGCCGTCGATTGGAACGAACGGAGGAAGCACGCCAAGCGTACGAACGAGCGCTTACCCTGGTCCGCCAGGAGCCTGAACGTCGATTTCTCGAAGGGCGACTGAACACGCTTCGTCAATGAACCATCCGCGCCATCGCAAAACGTCGATATATCGGTTGGTTAGAAGATTCTTGCCGCGGGTGGGGTTCCTTGTCGATTTCCTCCATCCGAGACGACTATGTTATGGGAGCAGCACAAATCGACATCATCGTCTTCGCACGTTAGAGGGTCCGATGAAATATATGTTGCTCGTCTATCACAATGAACAGCACTTTATTGCGCTCGGTGAAGCCGCTCACGCCGCGATGCTTGAGGAGTCGATCCGCTTGGCTCATCAGATTACATCGGGCAATCAGTACCTCGCGGCGCCATTGCAGCCGAGATCCACGGCGACATGCGTCCGCGTTCGGGATAATAAAGCCGTCGTCACCGACGGTCCCTACGCGGAAACGCATGAACAACTGGCGGGCTACTTCCTCATCGACGCAAAAAACCTTGACGCGGCCATCGGAATCGCGACCAGAGTCCCAGGCGCCTGTATCGGGACAATAGAAATTCGTCCCATCAGGGAGGTCCCCGGCTTGCCGGCCGCGTCTTGACCGACGGACCGTCCACACACTTATTGAGAAAGGAGAAACGGAGATGCAGCTACAACCCTATTTATTCTTTGACGGTCGTTGCGAAGAAGCGGCTCAGTTCTACGAGAAGGCAGTCGGCGCGAAAATCGGCAGGCTCATCCGCTTCAAGGATAGTCCTGATCCGAGCCTCTGCGGTTCCGTCGACTCCAGCAAGGTCATGCACATGACCCTGCAAATCGGCGATCAGACGATTATGGCATCAGATGGACAATGCCAGGGTTCTCAGACGTACCAAGGCTTTGCCCTATCACTCACCGTGAAAACCCAAGAAGACGCCGATCGACGATTCAACGCGTTAGCCGAAGGCGGGCACGTAAGCCAACCGTTGATGAAGACGTTCTTTTCTCCGCGATTCGGCATGCTGACCGATCGTTTCGGCGTGTCTTGGATGATTCATGCGGCCCCCTGATTCGGCCGCGGTCCGTCGAGGCAGACGATACCAACCACCGGCTGGCGGCCGAACCGGACCACGCAGGGCCGCAGCCATCACAGAACTCAAGGAGGCCACGATGCGGTTGATGATCAGTACACTCACTTGTCTTTGTCTGATCCTGTCGGTGTCGACGGCGCCGGCAAAAGAAAAGCAGCACGACAAACAGATGGATAAAGAGGCGATGATGGAACTCTGGAAGAAGATGTCCACGCCCGGCGAGCCGCATAAATTGTTTTCGTCCCTGGCGGGCAGCTGGACCACCACGACCAAGGAATGGATGGAGCCGGGTAAGCCGCCGACGGAAGCTACCGGCACCGCCGAGATGAAGATGCTCCTCGACGGACGCTTCCTTTACCAGGAATACAATTCTCAAATGATGGGCCAGCCCTTTACAGGCATCGGCATTGATGCCTATGACAACATGGCCAAGAAATACGTGACCGCCTGGATGGATTCGATGGGCACCGGAATTTTTATAATGGAAGGCACGGCAAGCCCGGATGGCAAAACCATCACGCTGAAGGGCTCTCACCCGGAGCCGAACGGCGGGAAAATGACCCATCGGGCCGTTTGGAAAATCGTGGACAACAACACGCAGACCTTCGACATGTATGGAGCTCACAAGGGCGACAAAGAAACAAAGATGCTGGAAATCGTCTATACCAGGAAACAGTGATGGGTTCCGTGCGTCATGGAAGCCGGCGCTTCATTGAGAGGCGCCGGCCGAGCATTGACCGTCCCATGCGAACATGCTTGACTAGCCCCCGCACGA
>DASUXH010000117.1:0-9614 GCA_036378015.1 Nitrospira sp.
ATCCAGGCGAGAAAGCGCGTTCGGTTTAACGGTCCCGGCAAGCGGATGGTTGTAGCGATGGGGTGATAACGCGCTCGGGCGGTGGACCGCGGCGCGCCAAACTCCACGTTGGTCGGAAGCGCATGCCGCGTTCCCGATTCGGGGTGCAGGAGCGCCGCGGCGTCAATCCGGCCATGGGTGGTCTCCCAGAGTCGTGCATGCGGGTTGCGTGCGAGGATCGACGCCTTGAATTGTTCCCAGTGGCCGGGGACATAGAGGTCGCGCTTGTTGAGGATCAGCTCGTCGGCGCAGCGGATCGCCTGTTCCGTGACGAAGATGCTCGAAGGACTCTGTGCGCCGGCGATGGGGTGGAGAAGGGCGATGACGCGTTCCAGTGTCGCGAGTCTGGCCGTGTACAAATCCGTCACGCCGTCGACTACTTCGGCTGGGTCTGCCAATCCTGAGCACTCGAGTACGATCACCTGCGAGCCGTAATCGCGGACGAGCTGCGCAATGCCCCACGACAGATCTTCTTTGGTATCGCAGCATACGCATCCGCCGGCGAGATTCATCACCTGTTCGGCCAGCGTGCCGACCCGCGGCCCGTCGATGCTGATTTCCCCCGCCTCGTTCATAAGGACACCGGTCCTGAGACCGCAGCCGCTCCAATATTCCAACAACCGCATGAGCAGGGTCGTTTTCCCGGCTCCAAGCGATCCGCAGAGCATGTAGAAGGGAACCGGAGTGTGAGCCATGAGCTGGTGCTAGTGATTGGCGTGAAGATGATCGGTGCGATGCTGGCTCGCCAACGTCGTCAGGTCGCAATGGACCGCATCTTTGTGCGCGCAATGTGTTTCGAGCTGGATGGTGATATGGGTGATTCCAAAGTCCTCGGCGATGCGGGCCCGTACGTTCTTCAGCAGTTCGCTGGTGAACGCACCTTGGTCTTCATCCACCAGCACGTGACACGTCAGCATCACCAGTCTCGGTTCGATGGCCCACACATGGAGGTCGTGAACGTTGGCCACGCCGGGAATCGCTTCAATGGCGGCCGCGATGTGGGAGGCGCTGACGCCCGGCGGCGTGGATTCGAGCAATATTTCCAAAGACTCACGGAAGATCGGCCACGCGCCGCGGACAATGGCCCCCACAAGAAGAAAACTGACAATCGGGTCCAGCACGGCCCACCCCGTCAAGAGGATCGCGCCGCCGCTCAAGATCACGCCCAGAGAGACCCATGCATCCGTCAGCATGTGCCAGAAGGCGCTTCGAATATTGAGATCGTCTTTCGCGCCATGTTGCAGAAGCAAGGCAATGCCGAGATTCGCCGCGAAGCTGACCGCGGCGATGGCCATGACCCAACCGCCATCGACCGGGACCGGATGCATGAGACGTTTGGCGCCTACGGCCGAAATTCCCAGGGCCGTGAGGAGCAGCACGAACGAGCTGAGCAGCGCGGTGATGATTCCGGCCCGGTGATAGCCGAATGTCCGGGCTTCCGTCGCGGGGCGCGTCGTCAAGATGTGGGCGTAGAGTGCGGCAAACAGCGCGCCCTGGTCGATGAGATTGTGTCCGGCGTCGCCGATCAGTCCAATGCTGTCGAGTATGACGCCGCCGGCAAACTCCGCACAGATGACGACGGCGTTCAATCCCAACGCGAGATGCAGGCGGAAGCGGAGATGGTCATAAACTGCCGGCGATGCCATCGACTTCAGTGTCGCATGAGCGGGTTGCGGCGGCAAGTCTTGCGGAAAACCGACATCCGAGGAGGTTCTTTGAGAGCGTTGCGATCCTGCCGGTCGGGGAATGTGGTCATCCTGCGTTTTCCCTGGACCATCGGTACCCTCTTGCTAGAATGCCAGGTACAGGTCGCAATATTATTCACCTTCGACGCTCATCTTCTCGCCAGACATGACTTGGAATGTTGCGCTGCTGCCGACCGACGGCGATCATGTTCGACGGGCACTGGTGCTGGTCGCCCTGTTCGGTGTGCTCGCCAAACTGGCGCTCGGGATGTTGGTGTTCAGCGAAAATCCTCAGGGAATCTTTGAGAGTACGGATTCACATGAATATCACCAGCTCGCGCTGAATATCATTGGGCACGGGAGTTTTTCTCGGTCATTGGATGCCCCCTTCGAACCTGAGACGATCAGAACTCCAGCTTATCCGTTGCTTCTCTCCGGCTTGTACACACTTGTTGGTGTGCGTCCACACGCTGTGGTGGTCATCCAGATTGCGTTGAGCGTGGTCGCCATGTTCGCCGGATATCGAATTGCCTCGTTGATATTTGGTCCCAAGGCCGGCCTTCTGACGGCCGTCTTCCTGGCACTCGATCCCGTCTCTCTCTATTACTCTCAGGTCATGCTGACCGAAACCTTGTTCACCACCGCCCTGACGTTGTCCCTCCTGTGCATGCTGTGCGCGTTACGACATCCGTCCCTTCTCTATCCGTCCTTGACGGGAATCTGCCTGGCGCTGGCGGCCTATACGCGTCCGTCCGCCTACTACGCGGGTATGCTGCTCCCGGCGATGCTCTTTCTCGCCAATCGAAGGTGCAAGGGATGGCGGTCGGCGCTCGCCTCGGCTGTGCTCATGTGGTTGCTGTTCGCGGCGCTGGTGGGGGCATGGCAAGTCCGCAACTACGTGTCCACCGGTTCGGCGCAATTCAGTCAGGCCGGGAACCAATATCTCTTCATCGCAAAGGCCGCCGCTATCGTCGCAATTCGGGATGGTCTTTCTCTCCAAGAAGCTCAGCAGCGGTTGGCGCAGGAACACGCGGCCTTGCTGCCACCGGATGCGCGTCGTACCTCGCAGACCCAATTGCTGGAGAGCCAGGGTAAATTCGCCCAAGCGATTGTTGCCGCCCATCCGCTTCTCCTCGCGCGGACGACGTTCTCAGGTACGGCGGCGAACCTCTTGGGGCCGTCCAATCTGGCCCACTTGTTCGGGTCGGATAACGTGGCGCTGCGTGAAGCCTTCTTCCGGCAGGATTTCGCACGTTTCCCCTTGCGGGATTGGAGCCTGGCTCTCGCTTCTTGGACGTTTGGCCTGTTGTTTCTCGGCGTGCTGTACACCGGCATCGGAATCATGCTCAAGCAGAAGGGAGTCAAGAATGCGGAGATCGCTTTTCTTGTGCTGACCGCTGCCTATGTGATCCTGGTCAGCAGCGGACCTGAAGCGTACAGCCGTTTTCGCATGCCGGTCATGCCGATCTTCTGCGTTCTGGCCGCAGGCGGGTACCTCTATCGGGAGGGAAAGTGCGCCGAGCGTGAAGGTGGGGGTGAGATCGGGCTCCGTAATCGGCCTGACGTCGGTCTTGTCACTCGGTGAGTCTTGTGAAATCTGCGTCCCTACCCTGAAGGCAATACTTTGAGCGCAGTGCGGATCCGTACCGCCGAGGGGTTCGAGGTCTTGAGGATGTACGGTGGAAGCGCTCCCTGTCCCATCGAATGCTCGTATCGAAGGCCCGGATCGGCAGGATTGAACGGAAGAGAGAGCGACGCGCGGACGTCCGCCTCCAGGCGGTCGCGCAGGCCGACAAGTTGCTCGCTCGTCAGGTGGTCGGTATAGACGTAGGCCGTGTAATTGCCGGGGGCGCCTTTGTAGTATTCGGCGACATGGCGATAGTCGACCTCGACGCTGTGCAGCTTGTCTTCTGACTTCCGGCAGGTGTAGGTCCAGATACCCGGAGAGGTTTCGACGGCCTCGTCGAAATAGGGCGTGCCCGGGTAGGTCGTAATCACCGTCGCATCGAATTCGTCCGGCCGAACTTCGAGCAGCCAGTCGCGCGTCGCCCCGACCGTGTCCTCGGACTCGCCAGGATGGCCTAACGACATCAAGGCCTTCACTTTCAAATTGTGCTTGTGGGCGATCTCCATGCAACGGGAGTTATCGTCTCGGCTCGCTTTCTTTTGGATATTGTCCAATATCCGAGGATCCCCCGACTCGAATCCCACCAGGATCCATCGAAAGCCGGCCTCATACATGGCCGCCGCCTGTTCCTCTGTGAAGAGCTCCGCCTTGATGAAGCCGCGAAGCCGGAATTCGACGCCGAGTTGCTGTTGCGTGTTCGCAATCAGGCTCATCAACGACGTGATGTTGGGGTTCACATTGAGTTCATCGTCGTACAGCATGAAGCCTGTCACTCCGTACGTATGGTGCAGGTGCACCATTTCCCGCACGATATTTTCGGAGCTTCGCGTGCGGACACGACGAAGAAACGGACTCATTCTCCCTCCGCAAAACCCGCACCCGAACGGACACCCCAACTGAGCGATCATGGAGAGCGCTCTGGTTCCATCGATGCTGTAATGATAGCTGGAGACGTCGACCAGGTGGCGCGCCGGAAACGGCAATTGCTCGAGGGCCGCATGGTTCAGAAAATATTGCGACTTGGAGTCGTCGCCGTCGACGATCCGGGGCGGCGATGGCTGCAAGGCTTCAAAGACGGCGATTTCGCCGTCCCCTGTCACGAGGACGTCGAACATGGCAGTGAGTTGCTTGACGGCTCTCGAGGCGCGTCCGAGCACGCTCCGTTGCCGCTCACTTTTACCGGCGGCATGGACGAGGGTGACGTGAGGGCCGCCCAGGATGATTCGTGCCGATGGCCGAAGACGCCGGATTGTCGCATGGATCTTTGTTGCCGCCGGCATTTGCGGGGTCGTTGCCGTAATGCCGAAGCATTCGGCGCGGCTCTGACCAATGTGAGCGGCGAGCGCTTCTTCATAATTGATGACGCCGGACAAATCCAACAGTTCGACGGCGACGCCTTCTTGCTCCAACACTGCGGCCACTTTCAGGATTCCCAGCGACATGAACACCCGTTCGTCGAGCAGGAACAGCGACGGGGGGATGATGAGGCAAATCTTCTGAATCATCGGTGCTCCGACCGATCAGGCGGCCATTCTATGGTCGATCGCGGCGTGCGACGCGGGAAGGGGAAGGAGGCGCCACTTTACGATCGTCCACAGCATCACCAGGCCGTGACGCCAGGTGATTTTTTTCCCCTGCGCGTAGGTGCGCGGATGGTATTGGATGGGCACTTCGGCGATGTGAGCACCTTTCCGCATCACCTTGCAAATCAACTCGTTGTCGAACTCAAATCCGGTCGCCTCGATCGGCGTGTCCAGAAGGAGAGGACGGCGAAACGCCTTGTAGCATCCTTCGTAGTCGGTAAATTGCTTTCCATACAGAATGTTCGTGCACCAGATGATGAGCAGGTTGCCCATATAGTGGTTGAAGTACGGCGATTTTCGCGATCCCCAAAAGACCGGCCGTTCGCGAAGAAAGCGTGATCCCATGACGGCATCGCAGCGGCCTTCGATCAACGGTTGAAGGACGACGGGATAATCCTCAGGGGCGTACTCGAGGTCCGCGTCCTGAAACATCACCACGTCGCCGGTGGAGGCGCGGATGCCCGTCGTGAGCGCCGCTCCCTTACCGGCATTCCTCGAGTGACGAATCGCGCGAATGTTTTGGAGACTCTTCAGGACTTCGGCCGTTCGATCCGTCGACGCGTCATCGACGACGATGATCTCCTTCTCCACTCCTTCCAGCGAAACCGATTGGATCCGTTGGATCACAGCGGCAAGGGTCTGTTCTTCGTTATAGGCCGGAATGATGATGGAAATTTTCACGCGAAGAACGACTCCTTCGATGATCAGGCAGTCGGAGTGCGGGGCTCAAAAGCTTTTCAGGCAATGCTCGGACAGGATTTCGTGAAGGCCTCGAAATGTCAAGGGAAACGAGGTTCTCTACGAAGAGAAATCATGCGGCGACTCAGTGCGACGGTGTGACCTCACCGGTTGGGAGTCGTTGGGGTGGGAAATTATGGACCGGCCCGGCGAAGGCGCGCGGGGAGAACGAGATAATGGGCTTCGCCCAATGAGAAATTTCCGGCTGCCGTGTCGGCAGCGACGACGCGGAGAGTGATGCCGTCGGGGGCTTCTTTGTCCAAAGGGACGAAAAACGGCGCATCGAAGGTTCCGGTATCGTTGGAGTAGAACAGCTGCAAACGTTCAACGATGCGCCCGCCGATAAGCAGCTCTCCGTAGATTCGAATTTTGCGTGAATCCCAGTCTCCGTGAGGGCGGACCGATGTGCCGGACAGTGTCCGCACCGAAGCCTTCAAATTCACGTCATCCTTGGCCATGAGAGGCTCGCCCGCCTTCGGATGTTCGATTTGCACGATGTATCCATTCAGATGGAGGACGATGCCATCGCCTGAGAGGTCCTGTCCAGGAATGAGGAGAACGGTCATCGCGGTTCGCCGCATAGCGTCGGGATAGGCAAGAGGACCCTCGGCCGACACTTCCACGAGTGTAGGGCGTTGCAGCGCCAACGTCGTTGTGAATGCGGCCGCTGGTTTGGCGCTGTAGACGGGCTCCTCCATCAGGTGCGGCGTCCGCATGATCTGGTTTTGGTCGCCGGCGTCGCCTTCTTGAATGCCGGTCGCGAGCACCTGTTTGGTCATTAGATCGGTGATCGTGACTCGAGCGCCGCCGACTTCGCGCCCGAGCACCAGTGCGCCGTGAGCCACGACGCGGACGAGGATCTTCGTGGACTTTGGATCATTGAGGTGGGCGTCGGGCGGCGGCTCACCCTCGGCCGGAATGGCGGAACAAGGCAAGGGAAAGATCAGTGCGAGAAGCGCTGAAAAGGCGATGTAAGCCAGGCACTTCATTTGACCTTCGTCCCGGGCTCCACGTCTTCGAGAAAGGTCGCCAACCCTCGCACCTCGCTGTCGCCGGCGGCCAGCACCATGCCTTGTGACTCGATGCCCATGAGTTTGGCAGGCTTCAGGTTGGCGACAATGACGATCGTCTTGCCGATCAGCGAGTCGGGTTCGTACCGTTTGCCGATTCCTGCCACGATTTGGCGTTGCTCGGTGCCGAGCGAGACCTGGAGCTTCAACAGCTTTTCAGACTTCGGCACCCGCTCGGCGCTCAGGACTTTCGCCGTCTTGAGTTGAATTTTTTGGAATTCGTCGATCGTGATCTGGGACGGTGCCGCCGTCGCAGGCGCCACGGTGGCTTGAGCTGCAGTGGTAGCGGTTTGTGACGGAGTCGGTGTTTCGCTCACGGGTGTAGCTCCTTGTAATTTCGATTCCACGCGTGGAAACAGGGCGTTGATTTTGCGGATTTTCAGCTCTGCCATAGGAGTTGTCGATGCATAGGCGTCGACCGAAATCGGCTTGGTAAAGTTGAATGACAGTCCCAGTTGATAAGCCAACTGCTCGGCAGTCTTCGGGATATAGGGGAAGAGCAGCACGGATAGGAGGCGGAGGACCCGCGCCGTGGTATTCAACACCGTCTGCAAGCGGGGCTGATCGTCCACGCGCTTGGCAAGTTGCCAGGGTGCGGCTTTGTCGATGTATTCGTCGCAGAGGCGTATCAGGGTCTGGAGATGCTGGATGTTGTCGCGAAACTGGAGTTGTGAAAACCCGCCTTCCATACGATCCGGCAGCGCGCGGGCCGTCTGTTCGATCTGCTCTTCTAAGGCTTCGATCGCAGGTAGGCCGGCTGATGGAATGACGCCTCCGGAAAACCTCTCGACCATCGTCAGTGTTCGACTTAAGAGATTGCCGATCCCGTTAGCCAAATCGTTGTTGATCGTCGTGACCATCGCCTGCTCTGAAAAGTCTCCATCCTGACCGAAGGGTACTTCTCTCAATAAAAAGTACCGGAAGGCATCGGCTCCATAGCGATCCACCATGTGATGCGGATCCACGACGTTGCCGCGGCTCTTCGACATTTTTTCCCCATCGACCGTCCACCAGCCATGGGCAAAGATGGTCTGCGGCAGGCGGAGATTTAACGCCATCAACATCGTCGACCAATACACGGCGTGGGTCGTGAGAATATCTTTTCCCACGAGATGAATCGAGGCGGGCCAGTAATGCTCGACCGATGGAGAACCGTGCTTGTACTCCAGGGCCGAGAGATAGTTGACGAGGGCATCGAACCAGACATAGGTGACGTAATCCTTGTCGAACGGGAGTTCGATTCCCCATGAGAGTCTCGACTTGGGACGCGAAATCGAGAGATCGCCCAGTTTCTGGGTCTGGAGAAATCCCAGCACTTCGTTGCGACGGGATTCCGGACGGATAAAATTTTCCTGGGTCTTGATGTGGTCGATCAGGCGGTCCTGATACTGGCCCATTTTGAAGAAGTAATTGCTCTCGCTGAGACGCTCGACGGGGCGTTTACAGTCGGGGCAGAGGCCATTGGCGACGTCTTTTTCAGTCCAGAATCGTTCATCGAACGTACAGTACCACCCTGTATATGAATCCCTATAGATCAATTCTTTATCGAATAGCTCTTGAAGATATCGTTGAACTATTTTCTTATGCGGGGGGTCCGTCGTTCTGATGAAGGCATCGTTAGAAATATTCAGCCGTTGCCAGAGCTGCTGAAACTGAGGAGCTAGCTTGTCGCAATAGGCTTGTGGCTCGATGCCGGCTTTTGCCGCAGCTTGCTGCACCTTCTGGCCATGCTCATCGAGTCCCGTTAGGAAAAAGACATTGCGTCCACGGAGACGCCAATAGCGGGCCAGCACATCTGCGGCAATCGTGGTGTAGGCATGGCCGATGTGCGGGACGTCGTTCACGTAATAGATCGGGGTGGTGATGTAAAACGTCTGCTGATCGCGCATAGAAGTCTAGGCCGGTTGAGGGGCTGAACTGAAGAGCGCGTCACGAAGCCGCAACAAAATGTTTTCAAGCGCCATATGAAGGTTGAGATGCCTCGTCGCCTGTCGCTGTGTGTCCTCGATGTCGCGGAGGAGGTCCAGCAGGACGTCCGTGTGCGCCTGCCGCGCGTCCCGTTCCAAGGCCGGTACGTGGTGCACGTTGAGCAGTTGATCGCGATCGCCGCCGACCTGAATGATCACGAGGTCCCTGATCCAACGGGCGATCCACGAAAGCGTCTCGGCGGCGCGATCAGCTTTCGCGAGCGATTCTGCAGAGGCAAGCACATTGGTGATCGACCGCAAAGAGGTCGGACTCACGAGTTCGATCAATTCCTGTTGTTGTGCTCGAACGGTCTTGAGGTCGGTCGACAGCGCTTCGCCCAGACGGCCTTCGCTGAACACCGCAAGAAACCGTGCGTCCGCCGGAGCCATTTCTCGTTTGAGACTCAACGCGGCCTCGACATCGGTGCGGGCCGATGTTGCAAAGCGGAGCGACTGGCAACGCGATCTGATCGTCGCGGGAAGGGATGCCGGCCGGCTCGAGATCAAAAGAAACAAACTGTGATCGGGCGGTTCTTCCAATGTTTTGAGGAGGGCGTTGGCGGCGCCGATGGTCATCCGGTCGGCGTCGTCGATCATGCAGATTTTGCGCTCGCCCACCAAGGGCCGATACATGATCTGCTGTTCGATTTCTCGAATCTGCTCGATTTTTATCTGGGGCGTCGCGAATTCGCGGTCCGGTTCAATCATGAAGCAATCGGGATGTGTGCGTGCCTCGACGTGATGGCAGGAACGGCAGCTTCCGCACGCGTCGACGCCGGCTTCGGAGGAGGCCTGCTCGCAGAGAAGCGCCTGGGTAAAGCAGAGAGCGGTCGTGCGCTTGCCGATGGCCTCTTCACCGTGGAAGAGATAGGCGTGCGCCAGCCGCTGCCGGGCCACCGCCCTTT
>DASUXH010000118.1:0-5514 GCA_036378015.1 Nitrospira sp.
GCCCGTCCACCTCAGACTCAATCTCGTTCATTAACTTCATAGCTTCCACGATACACAACACCTGCCCTTTTTTCACGTAATCGCCTTCTTCGACGTAGGGATCGGCATCAGGAGAAGGCGACCGGTAGAACGTTCCGACGATCGGCGAAGTAATCGTAATGTGACCGGCGGCATCCTCCACGAGGTCACTGGCGGGAACGGTCTGGTGGCTTGCGGCCGGAGCCGACCCCTGGCCGGCGTCGCTGACCATGGCCGATACGGCCTTCACGCCGACTTCATGCCGCACTCTGATGCGGACCCCGGCCCGTTCGATCTCGAGTTCGGTCAGATGATTGCGTTTCAGCAGATCGATGAGGTCTTGAATCTGCTTCGTTTGCGTCGCAGCATCTTGAGCGCTTTTAGCGCCTGCGAAAGAGCCGGGCAGGACGATGGGGGTCCCGGAGATACGGGCTTTACGGGGCTTTTTCCGACTCACCGAACACGCTCCACATACGCTCTGGTCCGAGTATCGATCTTGATGACTGTTCCGACCTCCAGGTAGAGCGGAACTTTGATCGTCGCTCCGGTTTCGACGACGGCGGGTTTCGTGCCTCCCGAAGCCGTATCGCCGCGGACACCGGGCTCGGCATCGACGACCTTGAGTTCGATGAAGATCGGTAGCTCCACATCGATGGGACGATGTTCGTATATCAGAATTTTCGCGTTCATGTTTTCTTTGAGGAGATCCGCGTTGTCCCCCAATTGCTTTTTCTCGAAGGTCAGCTGTTCGTACGTGTCGACGTCCATGAACGTATAATCATTGCCGGTCGCATACAAAAATTGCATTTCACGTTCTTCGAGATCCGGTTCCTCGAAGCGCTCTCCCGATCGGAACGTTCGATCAAGCACATTGCCCGACAGATAACTCTTGAGCTTCGTCCTGACGAAGGCGCCGCCCTTGCCGGGTTTTACGTGTTGAAATTCGACGATGTAGAATGGCTCGCCGTCGACCATGAGACGAACCCCTCCTCGAAAATCTGTAGTAGAAATCACTCGTTGCTCCCTTCACCACGGATCAGATGAGTTGATGATGTGTACGCTGCTATCGTGACGCACTCTTTTGGCGGCGCGATCCCCCTGAAGGCTTCTTGATCTTTCGCCGGGTTGATAAATGCTCGTGCAGGCCGCGTAGAGCCAGCAGGTAGCCAGCCGGCCCCAATCCGGAAATTTGTCCCAAGGCGACTCCTGCCACATGGGAATGCTGGCGGAACGGCTCCCGCTGATGGATGTTCGACAGATGAACCTCGACCGTGGGCAAGCCCACGGCGGCAATGGCGTCGCGAATTGCGATGCTGGTATGGGTGTATGCGGCCGGATTAATAATAATGCCTTGATAGCCGCTGCCGCTCTCTTGGATCCAGTTGACGAGTTCCCCTTCACTATTCGACTGGCGAATGTCGACTTCCACCGCGAGGTCCTCGGCAAGCCTGGTTAGGCCTGAATCAATGCTGTCCAGGGATTGGCTTCCATAGATGGACTGCTCCCTGGTGCCGAGCAGATTCAGGTTAGGCCCATGTAACACGAGTATCCGAAGCATTATCCAACCGATGTCTACGAGCTGGCGGTGTTCTTGCCGGCAGTTCAGGAGAGCGGCATTGTAACAGGCTGGCAAAGAGGGGTCAAACCACGGAATATATTACAAATTTATAGGTTCGCGCCGGAAGTTGGCCGATCGCGCCGCTGTTGGTCGAGTGTGCGCAGCCACGATTCGAGCTGTGCGATCGCCGCTGCATGACGGGTGTCGCGTTCGATGCTCGCTGACGATTCGGACTGAGGGTCACCGCTCACCGGGACGCGCAATGAGTGATCGGCTGTATCAGTCTCACTTGTGACGGCCGGTGTCAGTTGTCGCATCTGGGAAACAGCTGGCGTGTTGGCAGTTGACGAAGTTTCTCTGGCCGGGTCAGAATCCTGTGTTCCCAACGACGCTTGCACGGACAGCGCTTCCTGATCCTTGGCGTTCATCGCCAGAATGACGCAACAGCATTTCTTCGCTTCCTGCGTCAGACCTTGAGCCGCATAGATCCTCATTAAGGTCCGGTGGGCCCGGAGATTCTCTGGGCTCAACTTGATGGCTCCTTCAAGGACCGCCCTGGCTTTGGTCGTTTGCTTCAGTTGGTCATACGCCCGGCCCAAGACGACCATCGCGGTGATAAAGCCCGGATAGTACTTCAATCCGGCTTCCAACACACTGACCGCCTCTTCCCACATGCCGACCTTGCAATATTCTTCGGCCAAGGGGAGGAAAGCTTTGGAATGGGGATCCTTGGCGAGTTGAGTGGCGAGCCGGTCGATCTCCATGGCGTTCGCCGCATGTTTTTGAGAAGCCATTCGTCTACCGTCTCTTGTGTTCGGATAACCAACGTCGGGCGGCATTCAAAATGTCGTCCGCGAGTTCTCGTTTGGATTTGAGCGGAAGCTCGGTGATGCGTCCGTCCCGTTCGATCAAGGTGGCGGCATTCTGATCGCTGCCGAATCCCGACCCTGCCTTGGTCACATCGTTGGCGACGATCACATCGAGACCCTTAGAGACGAGCTTGGCCTTGGCGTGGGTGAGCAGGTCGTGCGTTTCCGCAGCAAAGCCGACCAGCACCTGCCTCGCGCGCCGGGCAGACAACGAGCCCAAGATGTCGGTGGTCTGCTCAAGATCAAGGGTCGTCGTCGGCGTCCCTCGCTTTTTCAGTTTCAATGCGGCCGCCTGCTTTGGACGGAAGTCGGCGACCGCGGCGGCCATCACGACGACCGTAGACCAACTCAATCGAACACTCATCTCCTTGGCCATCTCCTCGGCGGTCTCCACCGGCACCACCTCCACGCCTCTCGGCGGAAGCAGGGACGTCGGACCGCTGACCAACACGACTTGCGCGCCGCGCTGATACGCCGCTGCGGCAAGGGCATAACCCATCTTTCCCGACGAACGGTTGGAAATAAAGCGGACCGGATCGATCGGTTCCTGCGTCGGCCCCGCCGACAGCAGCAGTCGCTGTCCTTCCCAGTCGCGTCGAGGCGTCAGCACAGCGCGAATGCCGGCCAGAATCCGGTTTTCTTCGGCGAGCCGGCCTTGTCCTACGCGTCCGGATGCGAGCGGTCCCTCCTCCGGATCGACGACGACGACTCCCCTTTCGCGTAGCGTCAGCACATGGCTTTTCACGGTCGGGTGCGACCACATCCCGCCATCCATGGCCGGAGCGAAAATGAGCGGACAGTGCGCGGTCAAAAGCATCGTCGACAAGAGATCGTCGGCGAGGCCCAACGCCGCTTTTGCGAGAAAATTTGCCGTGGCCGGGGCCACGAGCATGGCATCGGCCTGCTCGGGCAGCGAGAGGTGCTTCATTTCCTGATGCGCCTCGAAGAGGCCGGTTACGACCGGCCGGTTCGAAAGCACTTCAAACGTAAGAGGCGTTACGAACTTGCAGGCCGCACGGCTCATGACCACGTCGACCGTCGCGCCTTCACGAATCAGGGCCCGGAGCAAGCTGACCGCCTTATAGGCGGCAATGCTCCCGGTCACGCCGAGCACCAGGCGTGCGCCTTCGAGTGTCGGTCGTTCAAGGTCGGTCATGCTACTCTTCGGACTCGGCCGCAGCGGGTTTGGGACTGTCGTCCACATACACGCTGAGCTCCTTCTTGATTTCCCTGGCGTCTTCGCCGGTCATCATGGCCATGCGCTCGGTCTCGCCTTCCTTGCCACGCTTGGCTTCCTTCATGGCGTCCCTGGCTTCCTTGCCGACCAGGTATTTGGCTTCACCACGGAGCACTTCGTCGAGCGCCACCGTGGTTTCCTTCGTAAAGCGCGAGCTCCCGAAGGGACGCGACCCCTGCACGATGTGTTTGGCCCGTTGGGCCGCTACGATGACCAAACGGTGGCGCGAATCGAACTGTTCCGACGTGTACTGCGGCAGCAAACTCAGCATATCGATCATGGATCGGTGCTCCCTTACGGTTAGGGGAGATCTTTTCGATCTCCGTGTTTGGTTTCATCATCCAAAATAAAATTGTTCTCGATCCAGGCCATGTTCAAGCGTTTGGTTTTCAATCTCTCGCTGAGAAAGATATTTTCAAGATCGCGCAGTGACCGTGTCAAATCGTCGTTTTTGACGATATAGGCGTACTCTCGGTAGCTCCATACCTCTTCTTTCACTTTTTGCAGCCGCCGGTGGATTTCGTCTGAGGAATCGGACGCGCGGGCCAGGAGGCGCTGCCGCAATTCGACCATGGATGGAGGCAGAATGAAGACCGAAACCGCATCATCAAAGCGTTTCTTGACCTGCAGTGCGCCTTGCACGTCGATTTCCAGCAGAACGTCGACACCCTGGTCGATCTTGTCGGTGAGCGCCTTTCTTGGCGTGCCGTATAAATGGCCGTAGACGCGCGCCCATTCGACGAACTCGTGACGGTCAATCATCGCTTGGAAAGTCGCCTCGTCGGTGAAAAAGTATTCCCGCCCATGCTCCTCCCCGGCCCTCGGCTTCCTCGTGGTGTACGAAACGGAATGCCACAATCCCGAAATGTTGGCGGCGAGCTGTTTGCAGAGTGTGGTCTTTCCGGTCCCGGAAGGCGCAGAAATGATGAACAGAATACCACGACGTTCGGTCGACGACCGCACCGGTCCGGAAGGCAGAGGCATCGCGTTGGCAGCCATGCTCATTCGACGTTTTGCACCTGTTCTCGTATGCGTTCCAGCTCGGCTTTCATCTGTACGACATGGCCGGCAATGACGGCGTCGTTCGCTTTTGAGCCGATGGTATTGACTTCACGGCCCATCTCCTGGAGCAGGAATTCGAGGGTTTTTCCCACGGATTCCGAGCTCTTAAGCTGTGCCTCAAACTGTAGCACATGCGAGTCCAATCTGACTATTTCTTCCGTAATGTCCCCGCGGTCCGCATACATGGCCAGCTCCTGCTGCAGCCGGGGAAGGTCCGGGGCTTCGCCGCGCAGGAGTGTTTCGATCCGTTGCTTCATCCGCTCAAATCCTTCTTGTAAGACCTCCGGCGCCCGTCCGGCGACCGCCGCACGGTGGTCCTTCAGCATCTGAAGGCGTCCCTGCATATCCTTGGCCAATGCCATCCCTTCCCGTACCCGCATCGCGTGCATCTGATCCAGCGCTTCGTCGGCAAGCTTGTGCACGAGGGTGGCCAGTTGGGGGTCTTCCGGCGGTTGATCGGACACCGTGAGGACGTCTCGGAGCCCGGCGATGAGAGCCACATCGATCGATCCAGGCAGTTTCAATGTAGTTTTCAATCGACGGAGAGCCTGATGGTACTGTCTTGCGATTGCCTGGTCAAGGTTGATGAAGCCTCCCCGTCCCTTCACTCCCTGGAGCGACACCGTCACATCGATGCGGCCTCGCTTGCAGCGTGGTTGCATCGCTTTCTTCAAAGGCTCTTCGAGCGCATGCAAATGACGAGGAAGTCTGAAGGCCACTTCGAGAAATCGATGATTGACGGCTCGGATTTCGACCATCACCGATCCCTC
>DASUXH010000119.1:0-3933 GCA_036378015.1 Nitrospira sp.
CCGCGTTATGCAGTGCTGCAACTAACATAAAATATTCTAATACTCCTTCCAAGCTCGCTCTTCCCTTTTCCCTCGCTAGGAGGTAGACGGTGTCTTACCCGCGACTTGCTGAGGACCTGGGCACGATATGATACTCCCTCCGAGCTTGCTGGCTCTCTCTCCCATTCCATTGGGGATAGTTTCCGATTCGGTTTGTAGTTCTTCTCCTCTTGTCTAAGGAGGTGGATGATGGCCGGATGCGACTTGCGGTGGGTGCACGGCGCAATTACTGAGGTCGCGTTTAGACGATGGCGAGCATTGTTCGAAGTTCCGTTCGGACGAAGTCCTGGACGGAACCAGTTGCGGAGCCAAGCAGTGATTGTGCCGTGGTTTACCCACCGCTGGAGCAGCGGTGATCATCCACCTCTCTTTTGGCGGCTCGCTCGGCTATCCACTTAACACCTTCTTTACAAGAGTCTTTACTAGCGGGCCGCCCCTACGAAACGGGGCACAAAAGCGCCTCAGAAATCCGCAGATTAATCCTTTCACATGACTACAGGCTGTCAGCCCCTGCCTACGCTCTGTCAATTTCTCTTCATTTTCATGTGTGTATTTGCCTACACCGTGGAACACCTCACCTGGTCTGCCGATTGCTAGAGTAGAGGTATCGACTGAATTTCATCTTTTGGGGGAAGAGGAAACATGGACCGCGAGAGCAGAGGTTGGCGATTGATTCAAACTTGGGATTTTGGACTACTGTGGTGGGGACAGGTTACGTCTCAAATCGGAGAAGGCCTCAACAAGGTTGCCTTGCTGTGGTTCGTCTATGAGCTCACCGGCTCTGCGATGATGATTGCGACGGTGGGTCTGATTCAAACGATTCCACCGCTTCTATTTGGTCCTATTATTGGTGTCTATCTCGATCGCCTTCGGAAGAAGCCGGTCATGGTCTGGATCGACCTGATCCGCACCTTGCTGACCCTGCTCATCCCGGCTTTATATGGAATGGGCCATCTGAGCCTTGAAGGACTGTTTGTCCTTATCTTCCTGACCTCGGTGGTTTCGACCGTGTTTGGTCCGGCATTAGTCTCGGCCGTGCCGTTAATGGTGCGACGAAACGAGCTTGTTTCGGCGAATGCGCTTATTCAGGGTACGAATAATATCGGCAGTCTGCTGGGGCCGGCCGTCAGCGGCATCCTAATCGCGCTGATCGGAGCGCAACACGTCCTTTATGTAAACGCAGTCACGTTTTTCATCTCGGCCCTCTGTCTGATGCCGATCCGAAGCGACGAAACCATCGCTGAGCGGCAGGGCACGTCGGCGCAACCTGGGTCGTTGCTGCGCGATTTGTCCGTCGGATTCCGGTTTGTTTTCGGCAACCGGTCCACGGTGTTCGTATTGGTCGTCATCACGGCACTCTTTAATCTTGGAGTGAGCGCGTTCGTTTTCGTGCTTCCGGTCTATGCGACGGAAGCGCTGCAGGTGGGGCCGGTGCAGCTCGGCTGGCTTTGGTCCGCCCTCGGAGCAGGTATGCTGGGGGCTTCTTCCTGGCTCGCCTTTAGAGGAAAGAACGATGTGCGCAGCCGCTTGAAAATTCTTGTGAGCGGGACGACTGTGGGGGGATTGGCCACGTGCAGCCTCGCCGCATTGGAATCCCCGTTGTTGGCCGCAGGTTTTGTGATTCTCGTCGGCGCGGGCGCCGCGGTCTTGAATCCTGTCGTCTTCGCGCTGCTTCAGGAGAACACACCCTCGCACCTGATGGGCCGCGTACTCACGACCTTCAGCACGGGTTCGATGGCGGCAGCGATGGTGGGCATGTCGAGTTTCGGCTGGATCGCGGACAAAGTCGGGCCTGCTCAGAGTTTGGTAGGGCTCGGGCTCGTGCTCTTACTCACCGCGTGGGTCGCCACCTTGTTCTCGCGCCGAGCGCAAACCATAAATCTGCAGGCAGCGACTGTGAACGCCTGATCTTTTCGGTCTCCCGACGGGCGTCAGCCACCTAGGGTTTTCCCTCGTGGAAGCAATAGGTTGTTCCATCCATTCTCGACACAGCGCTGCTGTTTTTTGAGCAACGAACAGGTTGTCGTCTCTGCATGCCCCGTCTCCTTATCAGCCGCGATTTTTCCCTTATATGGTGGAGCCAGGTCTTATCCCAGGTCGCCGACGGCGTCAGCCGGCTGGCGCTCCTCTGGTTCGTGTACTCCGTCACCGGCTCGGCGCTCAAAACCAGCGTCATCGGACTTCTGCAAACCCTCTCGCCCATCCTCCTAGGCCCTCTGATCGGCGTCACCGTCGATCGTCTGCCCAAGAAAGCCATTTTAATCATCACCGACGTCGCTCGCGGGATTCTGATCGGCCTGGTTCCCTGCATACTTTCGATCGAAGTCTTCACCGTCGACATGTTGTACGTGTTGGTCTTTCTCTACGGCATCGCGACCGCAATGTTCGTGCCGACACTCTCATCATCGGTTCCCTTCCTGGTGGACCGGCCTCGCTTCGTGGCCGCCAATGCGATGCTCCAGAGCACGACCAGCATCGGCATCATCATCGGCCCTGCGCTCAGCGGTTTGGGCATTGCGTTCGCGGGCTCCCAGGAAGTCCTGTGCGCAAACGCGGTGATCTATTTTGCTTCGGCGCTCTGTCTCGTGCCGATCAAGCTGCCGTGGAGCCGGCCGGCGCATCCACAGACGGGGCCGGCCGCGGCGACGTTTCAAGATCTGATCGAAGGAATCCGGTATTCGCTGTTCACCCAGCGGACCATCGTCATTTTAATCGCCCTCGCCTCAATGTATACCTTCGCGGCCGGCGCCTATACGACGTTGTTTCCCGTGTTCGGAAAGAAGATGCTGGCATTGGGACCGGTGGAAGTAGGCTATCTCTGGTCCTGGCTCGGCATCGGCCTATTCCTCGTATCGCTGGCGCTGGTGCCCTTGTCCCAATGGGAGATGCGCAAGCGCGTCCAAGTCATCGCAGTCTCCTGCGTGATCGGCGGAATTGCACTCTGTGCGCTGGTTCTGACGCAGAGTCTGGTGATCGCCACCGTCCTCGTAACCATTATCGGTATGGGATTTGGCACTTGGACGCCGATCGCATGGGGCATGATCCAGGAATTTGTTCCGGCCGACATGGTCGGCCGCGTCATGGCGATCTATACCGCGATCGCGACGGCGACGTCGCTTGCGGGCATCTCGTTTTTCGGCTGGCTGACGGAGATGGCAAACGAATATGTCAGCGTGGTCGGCATTGGATGCGTGCTGTTTCTCTTGGGCGCCGCGGCCGCAGTATTCAGCCGCCAGATTCAGACGGGCGGGGATTCTAGGGATGAGGCGGAAGCCGATCCGAGTACGATGGCGAGCGGATTGGCATAGACGGTGGGTGAAGGTGTATGGGCGCTGTTGCTATGGCGCGGTGAAACCTATGGCCCTATCGCTCCTTCGGGTCCTGACGTCGACCAGCCCACCTGTCCTCGCACCCCGCCCGGTGTGGCGTGTCGCGCGGGTCCTGTGCTCGATGATCGTTCGTCCTCGCACCCCGCCCGGTGTAGGGACCCCGCTGCGGGCGAACGATCATTCGAGCCCACCCGCTTAGGAACGAAAAATCCGAGAGATCAGGTTCGACTGCGGGGAAGCTGCGGGCGCTTGGTGAAAGCCGCGTCTCGGCGCGGCTGGGTGGGCGGGTGAAGAATGCCGCCCAGATCGACGCCACCCGAACTCGCGATAGGGCCCCAGCATCTCATCGCGATCGCAGGGACAGCGCCATGCACCTTCATGGGAAAGGGAAAACGAGCGAGCTTGGAAGGATCATTACGTTTGTAGCTCAGCAGCAACGACGACGTCTTCCTTGGCGACCACCATCTCCAGCGGATACGCCAGTTCACGCCACGCGTCGAGGCCACCGGTCAGCGGGCGGACACGGGTGATCCCTCTCCGTTTCAACATCAGGGCCATCCGCGCG
>DASUXH010000120.1:0-10776 GCA_036378015.1 Nitrospira sp.
ATAAGGGGATTCTGGATCGCCTGCGAGAAGCCGTTGAAGGAATCCTCAGGCAGGCGGAAGCATCACCAGGTTCTGCGACATAACACCATCGATCCGCTGGAATGAATCAGCCGGTTCACATAGTCTGCCCCCATTGCAGGAGCCTCAACCGGGTCTCGGCCGGCCGGTTGGCCGACCGGCCCAACTGCGGGCAGTGCCATGCGCCGCTGTTCACCGGTCACCCGATTCCGCTGACCGGAGCAGACTTCGATCTCCACGCCTCACGCTCTGATCTGCCACTGGTCGTGGATTTCTGGGCGCCCTGGTGCGGGCCCTGCCGCATGATGGCGCCAGCCTATGAACAGGCGGCCAAAGCGCTGGAGCCGCAGGTCCGGCTCGGCAAGGTCAATACGGAAGAGGAACAAGCCCTGGCGGCGCGGTTCGGCATTACCAGTATCCCGACGCTCATGGCGTTTCGCGGAGGCCGCGAGTTGGCAAGGCAGCCCGGCGCTCTCGGAACGCAGGACATTGTGCGTTGGGTGAAGGCCTATATATAGAGAGACCTCATCAGGACGGCCAACATGATGCTCCTACCGCCATTCTATAGAGCTAGGCCGACCCAGATGGTGGCGGTCCTCGCAGCCTGCTGTGCGCTGATGATATCGGCTTGCACCGAAACGACACGCCGACAGGAAGCACAGCACTCCAATGGCATTCTGATCTCCGACACGAGACAATCCATCTCTCTGCCGTCGGCGGCGGCACAAGAGCACCGAGCCGTCATGCTGCAGCATCTGGAATCCGTCCAGGCGATCGTCAACGCCCTGGTCAAGGAAGATTACGGGTTGGCGAAGGGACTCACGGAGTCTCATCTCGGGTTCTTCATGCACCGCCAGGCGATGGCCAGTCAGCAACCGGAAAACTTTCCGCCTGCGTACCACGATTTGGCCATGGCTCATCACGAAGCGGCCGAACAATTGGCCGGCATCATTCCGACCAAGGATCTCAAACAGATCATGCCGAAACTGAACGATGTGTTGAAGGCCTGCGTGGCTTGTCATCACGACTACACGGTCCGGCAGATCTCTAGGAGGCCTGATGAGTGAGACACGAACCATCAGCAGTTTTTTCCAAAACGATCACGATCGGCTCGACGCCTTGTGGCAATCGTTTCAAGCATTGAAGCGCCAGAATTTCTCGAAAGCGAAAGAGACGTTCACGCAATTCAAATCGGGTCTTGAGCGGCATATCCGGTGGGAAGAGGATGTACTCTTTCCTCTCTGGGAGGACAAGACCGGGATGTCCGACGGGGGACCAACCTTCGTCATGCGTCACGAACATCGTCGCCTTGAAGAGCAGCTGCGGGCCATTGACCGGAACGTCACCGAAGACAATGCGGACGATAGTCAACCGGAAGAGGCGCTGCTTGCATTGCTCGCGGCTCACAACCTCAAGGAAGAACGTGTGCTCTATCCGGCCATCGATCGGGTGACAACGCCCGAAGTGTGCAGAGACATCTTGAGAACAATACAGGAGCTTCCGGCAGACCGGTGTGAATCGTCTGCCGGATAGATCTCCGATCTGCAGCACGGGGTTCTCACAATCTACTCTGGAGTGGATCTCGATGGATCGCTCGCTACATGGCCGACACCGTAAAATGCTGCTCATCGTTGCATCGCTCGGGTGCTTCCTGATGGCCTATCAGACGGTCGCCTCACCGAAACGGACGACGACCGACAAGGGGCCGCGAAGTCGGGGCAATGGGGAAGCCGGCAGAGTCGTCTTCAATGGGAAAGGGGTGTGCCATTACTGTCATGGGATCGACGGCTATCGCAACAAGCTTCCTCAGCTGGCTTCCGACACTGCCACCTTGATTGCACAGCTCAATCCGCCGCCCTCGGACTTGAGAAATCCGAAGTCACTCCGACTCCAATCCGACAAGGCACGCGCCAAGGCCATCCGAGAAGGCCACCCCGGCACCGGCATGTTTCCGACGACGACACTGACCCATCAAGAACTGGCGGACACCCTCAGTTACATGTCAGTACTGCGGAAGGAAGGGATGTCGCAGCCGAAACCGTAGGTCGTTCTCGCGGTTCATGCAATGACTCATCCCAAGCAATCGCTGGATCATCTTGAGGCGGTGGGAGTGATCGCCAAGGTGCATGGCCCTGTCGTCGATATCTCATGCACTCGTCTTCCTCCCATGCATCAAGCCTTGCGTGCAGCCATGGATCACGAGACGTATACCTTCGAAGTCTATCAGCATCTCGATGAGCGTCATGTGAGGGCCATCACATTGCATCGAACGAGCGGATTGCGTCGCGGCATGCCCGTATTCGATACGGGGGCACCGGTGCACATTCCCGTATCGCCGGATTGTCTCGGCCGGGTCTTGAATCTGTTTGGAGAACCGTTAGATGGGGGGCCGCCCTTGTCGACCGGTGAATTTCGCAATATTCTCGCCAAACCGTCTCCACTGCACGAAACGAAAGCGACGAGCGGAATCCTCGAGACGGGTATCAAGGCGATGGACTTGCTGTTTCCGTTCATCAGGGGCGGCAAGACCGGGTTGTTCGGCGGTGCCGGAATTGGAAAGACCGTGCTGCTCACGGAGTTCATGCATGCCATTGTGGCGTTGCATCGCGGAGTGTCCGTGTTCGCCGGCGTCGGTGAGCGGATGCGCGAGGGCCATGAACTCTGGCATGAGATGCAAAAGGCCGGGGTCATGCAACAAACGACACTCGTCTTCGGCCAGATGGACGAGTCCCCGGGGGTTCGCTTCAGACTGGGGGCGGCCGCGGTCACCTATGCGGAATACTTGCGCGATACCTTCCAGAAGGATGTGTTGTTCCTCATGGATAACGTCTTTCGCTTTGTGCAAGCCGGGAGTGAAATCTCCGGTCTGCTCGGCCGGATGCCTGCGACGGTAGGATACCAACCGACCTTGATGACGGAAATTGCGGAACTGCAGGACCGCATTATCTCCACCACCAAGGGCGCGATCACCTCTGTGCAAGCCGTCTATGTTCCGGCTGACGACATGACCGACCCCGCTGTCAGCGGGATTTTGAATCACCTCGACACACTCGTAATCTTGACCCGTGACCAGGCCAGCAAGGGCATTTATCCGGCCGTGGATCCCCTGCAATCCACGAGCAAGCTGATGGATCGTCACGTTCTGGGGGATCGTCACTATCGAATTGCCGAAGGCGTAAGAGAACATCTGGCCAAGTATCGAGATCTCGAAGATATTATTACCATGCTCGGTATCGGTGAACTCTCTGAAGCCGACCGACATATCATCCTTCGCGCCAGAAAGCTGCAGCGATACCTGACACAGCCGTTCTACGTCACGGCCGCACTGACGGGCATCGAAGGTGCCTCGGTACCACTGACCGAGACCCTGCGCGATTGCGAGGCATTCCTGCGCGGAGAGTACGACGACGTGCCTGAAGATCAGTGCTACATGCGGGGAGCGATGGGGGGGTGGCGACATGAGACCTTTCGTGCTCCACCTCCAGGATGCGACACACTCTGAGCGGATCGACCAGGTCGTGAGCTTCGTCGGCCAGGATGATTCCGGTCTGTTCGGCATTCTGGCCGATCATGCGCGGATGGTGACGGTCCTCTCGTTCGGGCTCGCGCGCTATCGGACGAGCGACGACCGGTGGCATTACCTGGCTATGCCACGCGCCCTGCTGTATTGCGTCGACAACAATGTCTATCTGAGCACGCGACGATACATCCGGGACGAGGAGCATTCCCGCATCAGTCAGGCGCTCGAAGAGCAGTTGGTCGCCGAAGAGGTCGAACTGCGCAACATTAAAGAGAGTGTCCATCGCCTGGAAGAAGAAATGTTCAGGCGACTCTGGCGAATGGGCCGAGGCGAGTAGGGCATCATGAAGAGTGAGCGTCAGTTGAAGGAGGAGGTGGCCAAGCAGATCCGCCGCATGGAGCAAGCGGAACACGACCAGCCCACGCTTCTGAAGCAGACCGTGTATCTGGGCACGCTTGGATTGCTGTTTGTCGTGCCCATCGTCGTCGGGGCGTATGTCGGCCGGTGGCTCGACGGTCTGTCGGCCGGGTATTCGATACGCTGGACGGTGAGTCTCCTTATCCTGGGAGTCGCTGTCGGCGCTCTGAACGTCTATTGGAATGTGAGGGAGTAATTGATGGGATCGGCAAATCTCTTTGGCGGTCCAGGGGTGCAGCTTGGACCGGTCATGGTTTCGGAGCCGATCCTGACCACGTGGGGCATCATGGTCGCTCTCGGTGTAGGATCCTGGATAGTGACCAGGAAGCTACGGCTCGACCCTGGCCCCGTGCAAGTGGTGTCGGAGGGATTGCTCAGCGCGGCGGATGAGGCAATTCGAGCCGTGTTGCCGGCTCACACGAGGCGACTCCTCCCATTCATTGCGACCCTCTGGCTGTTTATCATTATCGCCAACCTGTCCGGGCTCATCCCGGGTGTCAATGCTCCCACCAGTCATCTCTCGACGACCGCATCTTTGGCAGTCATCGTGTTTGTGTCCGTGCATTGGTTCGGCATCCGCTCACAAGGGGTCAGAGGTTACCTTCGCCATTATTTGACTCCGATACCGGTCATGCTCCCGTTCCATCTCATGAGCGAACTGACTCGCACCCTGGCACTGGCCATTCGGCTGTTCGGCAACATGATGAGCCTCGAAATGGCGGCCCTCTTAGTCCTGCTCGTGGCGGGCTTCCTGGTCCCGATCCCGTTGTTGATGCTGCACATCCTCGAAGCCGTGATCCAGGCGTACATTTTCGGCATGCTCGCGTTGATCTATATCGCGGGCGCGATCCACTCACAACAATCGCGACAACCTCAAACACAGGAGTGATCATGCGTGATATGAGTTGGTTTGCCCTCGCCTCGACGGTCATTGCCGCCTTGGCCATTGCCATCGGGACCATGATTCCGGCAATGGCCATGGGGCGCGCGATCAGCCAGGCCCTGGAAGCGCTGGCACGTCAGCCTGAAGCAGAGCGCTCGATTACGCGGGCCTTGTTCATCGGCTTGGCCATGATTGAATCGCTGGCGATTTATTGTCTCGTAATTGTGCTGATCATCCTGTTCAGAAATCCGTTGCTCGAGTACATGCTGAAACCATGACCGGGCCGCGGCAAATGCACTCGCACGTATCTGAGCGATGAAACCGTGAAAGGTGATTCGTGGAACTGGACTGGACGACCTTCGTACTCGAACTCATCAACTTTCTGGTACTGATCTGGATTCTCAACCGGTTGTTGTACCGACCGCTGATGAACGTGATCGCCCAGCGCAAGGCCGCCATCCAAAAGACATTGTCGGACGCGGAAGCCGTCCGCGGCCAGGCGCAGGCATTGCAGACCCATTACGAGAATCGCCTCGCCGACTGGGACCAGGAGCGGGAGAAGGCGCGCGAACAGCTGCGCGAGGAGATCGCGGCAGAGCGAGTTCGCCTGCTCGACAATGTACGTGGTGAATTGGATCAGGAGCGGAAAAAGGCCGCCGCGGTCGACCAGCGGCGGATGAAAGAGTTCAAGCAGCAGGCTGAAGCCACCGCCATCGAGCACGGGACGACGTTTGCCAGTCGACTGTTGTCGCGACTGAGCGGGCCAGAGCTGGAACGTAGGATCATTGACATGGTGATCGACGATCTTCGGCGTTTGCCGGACGAACAAAAGCAAGCCATCAGGTCGGCGCCATCGGCGGCGGAGCTTTCCATGAGAATTACGAGTGCCTACCCGCTCGATCAGAGCCAACGGGGCGCTCTTTGTCAGGCGTGCCGAACGTTGGCGGGACGAGAAGTGACGTGCGACTTTCTGGAGGACAGGACGCTCATTTCCGGCGTGCGAGTGAGTTTTGGGGCTTGGGTGCTTCGCGCCAATCTGCAGGACGAATTGAGCTTCTTTGTCGGATCCCTGCACCATGCCTAATCCGCCACTGCCCTCAGATCAGCTGCTCGCCGGTCTGGCTAAGAGGCTCAGCGACTATCAGTTCGGGCTGCGGGTGTCCGAACAGGGGATTGTTGTGTCTGTCGGAGATGGGATTGCGTGGATCGAGGGACTGCCTTCTGCGGCGATGGATGAAGTTCTGTACCTCGAGGACGGAAGTCGTGCGATGGTCTTCCAATTGGAAGACCACATCGTTGGCGCCATCCTGCTGGAACAGACCGGTCGGCTGACTGCCGGGACGATCGCGCATTTATCCGGCCGACGAATAGGTATTCCGACCGGCGATGCGCTGATCGGACGGGTCATTGACCCGCTGGGCCGTCCGCTCGACGGATTGGAGCCGCCGGGCTGTTCGATCCATCGTCCGCTCGACGTGCTGTCGCCGCCGATTACCGTGCGCGATGTCGTCCACAACCCTCTCTATACCGGCAGCAAGATCGTAGACACGCTGATTCCGATCGGCAAAGGCCAACGCCAGTTGATCATCGGCGACAATGCGCTGGGAAAAAGCGCGTTGGCGATCGATACCGTGATCAATCAGCGAGGCAAAGGCGTCCAATGTGTGTATGTCCTGATCGGACAGAAGCGGTCCAGCGTCGTCGACGCGATCGAGACCCTCCGTCGGTACGGCGCCTTGGACCATACCGCTCTCATCGTCGCGGAGGCCACCGCACTACCAGGCCTCAAGGTGCTGGCTCCGTTTGCGGGCTGCGCCGTCGCTGAGACCTGGATGTGGCAGGGCAACGACGCGTTGGTGATCTACGACGATCTCACCACACACGCAGAAGCCTATCGCGAACTCTCGCTTCTGCTGCATCGTCCTCCAGGACGCGAAGCCTATCCGGGCGATATCTTTTTCCTTCATTCCCGTCTCCTCGAACGCTCGACCTGTCTGGCTGCGGCACAAGGAGGCGGCAGTATGACGGCATTGCCGATCGTGGAGACGAAAGAGGGGGAAATCGCCTCTTATATTCCCACGAATCTGATTTCGATCACGGACGGGCAGATTTATCTCGATAAACGTCTCTTCGCAGCCGGTATCCTTCCTGCCATCGATGTGACGAAATCGGTGTCACGTGTCGGCGGCAAGAGCCAGCATCCACGAGTCAAAGAGAAAGCCGGACGTATGAAGCTCGATTACCTCCAGTTTCTCGAGTTGGAGGTCTTTACCCGCTTCGGGTCGCGTCTGGAGGCCTCGATGGAGGCGAAGATCACACGGGGCCGCGTCCTTCGTGAAGTGCTGAAACAGGACCGTCTCTCTCCGCTACCCATCGAATTTCATTTGGCGTGGTTAACGGCGTTCACGATCGGGCTGTTCGACGGCCTTGCGCCAGGGGCGATCCCTGCCTTGCTCGATCATTTGGCTGCGTGCGTGAAGGGTGGCGAGCTGACGCTGGACCATCGGGACGAGGAATGGACAGAGGCTGTGACTCGTTGGCTCAAGGCGCAAGGTCCCCATGAGTAATCGACGCGACCTCGACGCGCACATCCGATCGCTCGAAGAAATCAGCGACATTATGGGGGCGATGAAGAACCTCGCAGTACTGGAGACGCAGAAGCTGGCCCGGCTCTTGTCGGCACAGGAGCGGGCCGTGTCGACGATGCGGGCGGCTGGCACAGATCTCCTGACGTTTTATCCAGCGGCTCAGCCGCGAAACGAGAAACCCAGGTGTCTCTATCTTGTCATCGGCTCAGAACGGGGATTGTGTGGCGACTACAATGACAAGGTGCTGTCCGCCCTTCAACAACGTTTGCAGGGTGAGGGCGATAAGACTCCCGCCTTTTTGACCGTCGGCCGGAAAATAACGGCGCGACTCACAGAGCATCGTTTCGTGACGGTGTCGATCGAGGGACCGGTGGTGGCAGAGGAAATCCAGTCCGTGATGATCCGGGTCATGGATCGGATACAGGAACTCCAGGCACGAGAAGCGTCAGGCGTTCCGCTCGCTATCACGGTCGTCTCACATGTCGTCGAAACAGGGGGCGTCGAGGCCCAACCTCTGCGGCCATTCGAAGACTCACCCGCTAGGATTCCCCCCTTCCCAGATCCTCCGCTTCTGAACATGCCACCGCCGCTGGTTCTGGCAGAGCTCATGGAGCTCTTTCTATTTTCGCTGTTGCACAAGATTTTCTACGGCGCCCTCCTGGCTGAAAACCGCGCTCGGGTCTCTCACCTCGAAGGCTCGATACAACGTCTTGAGAAAGAAGCGTCGGAACTGGGACGGAGGCGCAATGTGCTTCGCCAAGAAGAAATCACTCAAGAAATTGAACTGCTCATGTTGAATGCAGAACGGTTGAGGCATCGATGACCTCTCACCCACTCTTCGAAGGAGCGCACGTGAATTCATACGCTCTATGGATCATGCATCTGCTGGCGATGGCCGTTCTCCTCGGCGGAGTGCTCATCGACGGCGAGACCAGTATCGGCCGTGCTTCTGCAGATGTGATCCGTCTGTCACAAACGACGACAGGAGCGAGTGGAATGACCACCGCACAGCCGCCGGGCGGCGGATCGCGAGGGGAAGAATTGTACAACGCGAGCTGTGTGGTGTGTCATGGGCCACAAGGGACGGGCGGGATTGGTCCTCGACTCAGGGGCAATCCTGTGCTCTCCAACGATCAAGCTTTCTGGAAGGTCGTCCATGAAGGACGACACATCATGCCTCCGTTGAAGGGAACGGTGAGCGATCAGCAGTTGAACGACATTCGTGCCTGGTTACGAACGTTGCCTTGAGGGGTGAGGGGGAGGATGCTTACGCTCTTGTCTCGAGGCGGATGCGTGCGTCCACGATCCGGCAGCCTTGGCCAGGCGGCAGGGCGAAGATTGGGTTCAGGTCGACCTCACTGATTTCTGGGATTTCTTCGACGAGTCGAGAGATGCGCAGAAGCACGTCTTCAATCGCCTCTATGTCTGCGGCAGCGTGGCCGCGGTAGCCGCTCAACAGGCGATAGCCCTTGATTCCGCGAACCATCTCGGCCGCGTCGCGATCGGTCAGCGGCGTGATGCGAAACTGCACGTCGCCCAGAATCTCGACATGGATGCCGCCGAGGCCGAAGGCGATCAACGGACCGAACAGCGGATCGTGCGTGACCCCGACCATCACCTCCACACCGTCGCTCACCATCGGTTGCACGAGTACGCCCTCCATGGCTTCCGATTGACCGGCCTGAGCCAGGGACGCTCCGATCGATTCGAAGGCATGACGAACCGCTCGTTCATCCATGAGTCGCAAGTGAACGCCGCCGATCTCGGTCTTGTGCACGATACGGTGTGAGGCCAGTTTGAGTGCGACGGGGTACGCGATCTTATCGGCCAACGCCACGGCCTCATCGGAGGTGTGCGCAATCCCGCCTGGTTGAACCGGAAGCTTCATCGCCTTCAGGAGGATCCTTGTCTCTTCCGTGGTGAGCCAACCGGCTCCTCGTTGCGAGAGCGCCGTCGCACAGATCGTTCGTACGAGAGAGAGGTCCAGGTCGTCAAAGTCCGGAACCATTCCGCTTGGCTGCTGCTGCCACTCCGCATAGGCCGATGCCTTGCTCAGGACGAACGCGGGGCTTTCCGGCAAGGAATAGACAGGGATGGTTTCTGTGACAGAGGAGAACGTGCGATCCGAATCACCTTCCGCTATCCACCCGATGAATACCGGTTTCGTCTTCGCGCCCGACTTCCGAGCCTTCGCAATTCCTTCCTGGATGCCCTGAGCGATTCCCGCCGTGTCGGCGACGGTCACAGACATATAGAGGATGATCAGCGCATCGATCTCGTCCGCTGCCAGCAATGCCTCGATCGCTTGTGTGTACTGCGCCGGTGTGGCTGAGGCGACGAGATCCACGGGGTTGCTCAGGGCGGCAGCAGGTGGGAGAAAGGCCGCCAATGTTGATTTCGTTCGGGCGGATAGCGCTGGAAGCGCCAATCCGCCGGCCTCGCAGGCATCAGCACAGAGAATGGCCGGCCCTCCCGCATTCGTGATGATGCCGACCCGACGCCCCGACGGCATCGGCTGAACGGCCAAACCACTGGCGAGTGCCAGCATCTGTTCGAGCGTCTCGGCTCGAATCACTCCCGTCTGGTGAAACAAGGCGTCCACGGCAACATCGCTCGCGGCGAGCGCCGCGGTGTGAGAGCTCGCCGCCCGTCGTCCAGACGTGCTGCGGCCGGCTTTGACGGCAATGATCGGCTTGTGGTGGCTCACACGACGCGCGATGCGCGCAAAGCGGCGAGGATTGCCGAACGATTCCAGGTACAGGAGAATCACGTCCGTCGAGGGGTCTTCCTCCCAATACTGAAGGAGGTCGTTGGTGGAGACGTCGGCCTTGTTTCCCACGCTGACAAAGGACGAAATGCCGAGATGGAAACGCCGTGCTCCTGTCAGAGCGGCGATGCCCAACGCGCCGCTTTGCGAGGACATCGACACCCGGCCAGGAGCAGGAAACAGCGAGCTGAACGTGGCGTTGAGCCGTACGTTTGGATCTGTATTCAAGATCCCGAAGCAGTTCGGACCGATCATGCGCATGCCATGCTGGCGGACTTTTTCTGCCAGTTGTTTTTGAAGCGCTGCTCCATCCGGTCCCACTTCTGCGAAGCCGGCCGTAATCACGACCAGCGCGCGGGCACCTTTCTCCGCGCACTCGTCTACGACGGACATCACCAAGTCGCGGGGCACGGCAATAACGGCCAAATCGATCGGTGCGGGGATCGATCGTACAGTTGGATGGACGCGGATTCCCATGATCTCGGAGGCGTTCGGATTCACCGGGTACACGGATCCACGGAAATCATTCGTGGTCATGGCCTCGAGCAGGCGAAAGCCGATGCTCTTGGGGTCACGTGACGCG
>DASUXH010000121.1:0-9475 GCA_036378015.1 Nitrospira sp.
ACGCATCACTCCCAGGAGCGCATCATGAAAAAGGGGATTCATCCGCTGTACCGCGAGGCCACGGTGCATTGCGCCTGCGGCAACAGCTACAAGACCAGATCGACCGTCGGAGATATCAACGTCGATATTTGCTCGAGCTGCCATCCCTTTTTTACCGGCACGCAAAAGATCGTCGATACCGAAGGACGGGTCGAACGGTTTAAGAAGAAGTACGCGAAGAAGGGCAAGTAGTCGGACGCAGCCAACATAAGAGAGACCCTGCTTCGCAGAGGCAGGGTCTCTTTTTTTGTGTCCACAACGCACGAGAAGATTGGTAACTTTGAATGGATGCCGGCTTGATGAAAAAGTGGGAAGCGTCGGTCAGCCGATACGACGAGCTGACAAGTCAGCTCATGGAGGCGTCCGTCATCAGCCAGCCGGTTCTTCTCGTCAAATTGACCAAGGAACGCACCGAACTGGATGCGGTGTCACAGCTGTTTCACCGGTATCAGGAGATCCTTAAGCAGATTGATGAGGCCGAGCACATGCTGGCGGATACCTCAGCCGGAGCCGACCTGCACGCCTTGGCGACTGAGGAAACGGCGCAACTCGAAGCGGAGCGCGACGAGCTCGAACGACAGGTATTGGACCATCTTACGCCGAAAGATCCTCGGGACGAGAAGAACCTGTTCTTGGAGATTCGAGCAGGGACCGGCGGCGACGAGGCGGCATTGTTCGCCGGCGACCTCTTCCGCATGTATACGAAATTTGCTGAGCGGCATAAGCTGAAAGTCGATATCGTCGAATCGTCGGAAACCGGCAAAGGGGGATATAAAACCCTCATCGCCGTGATCGAAGGCAAGGGCGGCTACGGACTGTTCAAGTACGAAAGCGGCGTTCATCGCGTGCAGCGCGTACCGGTGACCGAGGCCGCAGGGCGTATCCATACCTCGACGGTCACCGTTGCCGTCATGCCGGAAGTCGATGAAGTCGACGTGCAGATCGATCCGAAGGATTTGCGGATCGATACATTCTGTTCCTCGGGAGCCGGCGGTCAGAGCGTCAACACCACCTATTCGGCCGTCCGCATCACCCATATTCCAACCGGCGTTGTGGTGTCCTGCCAGGACGAGCGGTCGCAGTTGAAAAATCGCACCAAGGCCATGCGGACGCTCCGTGCCAGAATCGTCGAGGCTGAGCGCGAGAAACAGGAGGCCGAAATCGCACAAAGTCGGAAAGCACAGGTTGGGACCGGCGACCGTAGCGAAAAGATCCGCACCTACAATTTCCCTCAGAATCGTGTGACGGACCATCGTGTGGGATTGACGCTGCACAAGCTGGAACAGGTGCTCGAAGGCGACATGGACGAGTTTGTCGACGCCTTGCGCGCCCAACGTGACCATGCGGCCGCTGCAGAGGCCTCATGAGACCTCCTACTGCTGCCGACACTCCGGCCGACGCATCCACGCTTGGCTCGGTGATAGAGAATGCCACGCGGCGACTTTTTGCCGCCGGTATCGAAACCGCCGATCGTGAAGCGAGATGGCTCATCGAACATGCGTTGGGTCTGACTGGTTCAAGCCAACTCGTCGATCGTGCACGTCTGCTGGACGCACAGGAGACGGCAAAGGTGGATGCCTCTGTCACCCGCCGAGTCGCCCGCGAGCCGCTCCAATACATCCTAGGAACTCAGGAATTTTGCGGTCTCGACTTTGAGGTCAATTCCGCGGTGCTCATTCCCCGTCCAGAAACGGAACTGCTGGTACAGGAAGTGATTCGTCGTTTGCCGCGGGGCGGCCGTCCCACCGTCGTCGACGTCGGCACAGGCTCGGGCTGTTTGGCTGTGACACTTGCTCGAGCCGTCCCGGGCGCACAGATTTCCGCCATTGACCTCTCCGCCCCGGCGCTGGCGATGGCCAAGCGCAATGCCAGACGACATGGCGTCGACACTCGTATCCGCTGGCTGGAAGGCGACTTGTTGGCACCCCTCGCCACGGGAGGCTGCGATGGCGCAGTGACGGCAATTGTGGCGAACCCGCCATACATTCGCGAATCCGACTGGAGCGGACTGCAGCCGGAGGTAAACGGTTACGAGCCTCGGATCGCATTGGTCGCAGGAGCCAAGGGCACTGAACTTCATGAGCGGCTTCTTGAGGAGGCCGCTGTGTATCTGCTGCCCGGCGGGCTACTAACGATGGAAATAGGAGAAGGCCAGAGTGCCGAAATTCGTGCCAAGATCGAGACGATGTCCGTCTATGACCGAACTGAGATCCTGCCGGATGAAGCCGGGATCGATCGAATCGTGATTGTCGAACGAGCCGGATGAGAGCCCGTGGCCATGGATAAAATCGTCATCTCCGGCGGCATTCCACTTCGCGGTGAGGTTCAGGTCAGCGGAGCAAAAAATTCTGCGCTGCCCATCCTGGCTTCCACGATTCTTGGCGGGGGCCCCTGTGTGATCAGCAATGTTCCTCGGGTCGTCGATGTCGTTACCATGGGAAGACTTCTCGGCATGTTGGGCGCCGAAGTGCATCACGAGGCCAACCGGGCGGTCATCAAAGCTGATGTCATTCGATCGACGCAGGCTCCTTACGAGCTCGTGAAGACCATGCGTGCGTCCGTCCTCGTGCTGGGACCTCTGGTCGCCCGCTGGGGAGAGGCGGTGGTGTCCTTGCCCGGCGGTTGCGCGATCGGCTCGCGCCCCGTAAATCTCCACCTGGCCGGATTGGCCAAGTTGGGTGCCGAGGTATCGATCGAACACGGATACATCCGCGCGAAAGCCAAACGACTTAAGGGAGCGCCTATCTATTGCGATGTGCCGACCGTGACAGGAACGGAAAACTTGATGATGGCGGCGTCACTGGCTCAGGGCACTACGGTCATTGAGAATGCCGCGAAAGAACCCGAGATCGTCGATCTGGCGGATTTTCTGACGAAGCGCGGCGCCCGCATTTCGGGAGCCGGCACGGACGTCATCACGATCGAGGGCGTTCGGGAACTGCGAGGCAGCGATCACGAAGTCATTCCAGATCGGATTGAAGCGGGCACCTATGTCGTGGCGGCAGCCATCACGAAAGGCGCCGTGTCGGTCGCTCGATGCCGTCCGGAACACCTGGAACCGTTGCTGAACAAGTTGGGAGAGGCCGGGGTGGTCGTGAGCGTCGAAAAAGAACGGGTTTACATCGATGCGACGAAGCCCGCCAGGCTGAAAGGCATTGACGTCCGCACGTTGCCCTTTCCAGGATTTCCGACCGACATGCAGGCGCAGATGGTCGCACTGATGTCGGTCGCCGAGGGGACGAGCATCATTACGGAAACCGTTTTCGAAAGCCGGTTCATGCACGTGGAAGAGTTGCGCCGGATGGGAGCAGACATACGCGTCGAGGGAAACCGTGTCGTGGTGACCGGTCGGTCTCAACTGGCCGGCGCTCCCGTTATGGCGTCAGATCTGCGCGCCAGCGCCGGCTTGGTATTGGCAGGTCTGGCGGCAGAAGGCACGACGGAGGTGCTGCGCGTGTATCATCTGGACCGCGGCTACGAACGCATGGAGGAGAAGCTTCGTGGGCTCGGCGCCATCATCGAGCGACGAAAAGGATAAAGGATGCTGACCGTTGCGCTCTGCAAGGGAAAGCTGATCGAGCCGACGCTTGAGCTGTTTGCAAAGGCCGGATACGGGGCGGTACAGCCCGCCGCCGATAGCCGCCGCTTGCTGATTCCCTGCCCTGAAATCGGCATGACGTTCCTCATCGTCCGGCCCGCGGACGTTCCAACCTACGTTGAGCACGGAGCCGCCGATGTCGGCATCGTCGGCAAAGATGTCCTGCTTGAACAGGACTGCGACGTGTACGAGCCATTGGATTTGGGGTTCGGAGCGTGTAGAATTGCGGTCGCCGCATTCCGTGGGCAAGCAGCGCGCGATCGGCTCTCATCAAAAATCCGTGTCGCTACGAAGTACCCGAAGATTACCGAACGTTATTTCAACCAGCGCGGAGTGCCGGTTGAAATCATTAAGCTCTATGGCTCGATTGAACTGGCGCCGATCGTCGGGCTGGCGGATCGCATTGTCGACCTCGTTGAGACCGGCAATACGCTCAAGGCGCACGGCCTGGTCGAAGTCGAGTGCATTGCCCGGTCCACGGCCCGTTTGATTGTCAATAGAGCCAGTCTCAAGTTGAAGCACCAGGCCATTGCAGAGTTGCTGAAAAACCTTCGGCTGGCTTGTGCTTCTTCACAACGACCCCCCGCGGCGGGATCGCCGAATCGCGAGCGGACGATGACCCGGAAAAAGAAACGGCAGCGTGCATGAAGATCGTCGCCTCCTCTGACCGTGCATTCCTTCCTACCCTGAAGAAGGTGGCGGCGCGAGGACGGGTGCAAGGGAGCGCGGTCGAGAAACCGGTCAAGGCCATCCTCCAGGCCGTCGAGCGCGGCGGAGACAAAGCGGTCCTTCGCTTCACCAAGCAATTCGACAAGGTGACCCTCACTCCTGATCGGATGAAAGTCACTCCCGAAGAAATCAAGGAAGCCTATTACCATATTCGCAAGGAGGAAGGCGATGCGCTGCGTTTTGCGGCGCAGCGGATCGAGGCCTTTCACGAGCGACAGCGGACGAAGACCTGGATGTATCAAGATGGCGCAGCGACGCTCGGTCAGCTGGTCACGCCGATCGATGCCGTCGGCGTGTATGTGCCGGGCGGTAAGGCCGTCTATCCGTCCACGGTCCTGATGAGCGCCATTCCGGCCAAAGTAGCAGGCGTACAGCGCATCGTCATGTGCACGCCGCCTCAAAAGGGCGGGATCAATCCGTACCTCTTGGTCGCGGCGGATATTGCCGGCGTCACAGAGATCTATCGCGTGGGAGGCGTGCAGGCGATCGGTGCCTTGGCCTTTGGCACCAAGACCGTTCCCAGAGTCGATAAGATCGTCGGGCCGGGCAATATCTATGTCGCGACAGCCAAGCGGATGTTGTATGGAACGGTCGGTATCGATATGGTCGCGGGTCCGAGCGAATTGCTCGTCATGGCCGATGAGGGAGCGAAGCCAGCCCATGTCGCTGCGGATCTGCTCTGTGAAGCCGAGCATGACGAAGAGGCGCAGGTGTGGTTGGTGACGACTTCGGCATCGCTGGCCAAGGAGGCCGTTGATCTTGTTGAACGCCAGATGAAGGGGTTGCAGCGGGAAAAGATCGCCTCGAAATCAGTGGGCCGATATTCCGTCGCGTTCGTCGTGACGACGATGGAGGAAGCCATCGATGTGGCCAACGAAATCGCGGCCGAACATCTGACGCTTTCCGTCGACGAACCATTTGATTATCTCGAACGCATCCGGCACGCCGGGGCGTTGTTCCTGGGCCGATATACGCCGCCCTCCGTCGCCGACTACATTGCCGGACCCAATCACGTGCTTCCGACCGGTGCAACGGCGCGGTTTTTCTCCGCCCTGTCCATACATGACTATACGAAGGTCAGCAACATCGTGCACTATACGAAGGAAGAACTCAGTAAAGTGAAGGACCACCTTGTCCGGCTTGCGCAGATCGAGGGGTTCGACGCGCACGCCAAATCAGCTCAGATCAGGTTCTCATGAAGAAAAATGGTTCGCCTCCCAGACAGGCGTCACTGCACCGTGCGACGAAAGAAACCGACATTCGCGTCGAATGGACGCTTGACGGCAGCGGTCAGGGAAAGATCGACACCGGCATCCGGTTTCTCGATCACATGCTCGAGTTGCTGGCCAAACATGGCTTCTTCGATCTGACCGTTCACGCGAAGGGCGACATAGACATCGACGAGCACCACACGGTGGAAGACGTCGGTATTGTCATGGGAAAGGCGCTTCATCAGGCTTTGGGGGAAAAGGGTGGCATCAAGCGCTTTGGATTTTCTTCGGCCCCGTTGGATGAAACGCTCGCGCAGGTGACAGTCGATCTGAGCGGCAGGCCGTTTTTAATCTACAATGTGAGTCTGCCGGACCGCAAGATCAAGGCGTTCGATCTGGGCCTGTTCGAAGACTTCTTTCAGGCGTTCGTGACTCATGGGGGGCTGAACTTGCACGTGAATCTCCTCTATGGCCGCAACCCACATCACATTATGGAAGCGATTTTCAAAGCGACGGCCAAGGCTCTCGATCAGGCGACGATGTTGGAGGAACGACTGGCCGGGAAAGTGCTTTCAACCAAAGGCTTGCTGTAAATTCTTCGGAACAACGCCGTGAGTGCAGAGGGGCAGGTTTCTGCATAGAAGCCTGCCTTTTTATTTTGAGCGCACTTACGGTATTGTTACAGCCTTTCGAAGGAAGAGGTCATGATTGCGATCGTCGACTACGGGATGGGAAATTTGCGGAGCGTCTGGAAGGCCTTTGAATCGGTAGGTCATCCGTCGATCGTGACGCGAGACCCGGACACGATCGGAAATGCAGACCATGTCGTGTTGCCGGGCGTCGGCGCCTTCGGCGATTGTATGGCAAACTTGGAACGGTTCGACCTTGTGCAATCCATCTGCTCGGCTATTCAATCCGGAAAGCCGTTTTTGGGCATCTGTCTAGGCATGCAACTGCTCTTCACCGAAAGCGAGGAGTTCGGCGTTCACCGCGGATTGAACATCATCCCTGGCAAGGTCAAGAGATTTGCTCCGACGCCTGCGTTGAAAATTCCTCATATGGGATGGAACCAAGTTCACATTAAGGGGAGCTGTCCGCTCTTCCACGATATCCCGAATGATTCTGATTGGTATTTTGTTCATTCGTATTTCGTCGACCCGGTCGACCCGTCTCTGGCGGCAACGACCACCAGCTATGGCATTCCATTCGTGTCGACGGTCTGGAAGGACAATATCATGGCCTGCCAGTTCCACCCTGAAAAGAGCCAATCCGTGGGTTTGCGGTTGATCAAAAATTTTGGAGCGTGGCGTGGATAAGCGTGCGTTATGCCGAAGCTGGGTCCACCCGCTGGCGGTTGCATCGTTCCTGATGGTCGGCATTGCGTGCAGCGGTCCCAAGGTGACGTCGCAGACTTCAAACGAATTGCCCCGCTATCAGATACAGACCATCGCCCTCATGCCATTCACGACGTTGTCGACTCCGCAAGTCAGGGACTCGTCCGACATGTATTTGTCCACGCCGCAAAGCGTAAAGGGCTCCGATATCTCGCTGGGCGTGCCTTCCAACGTCGAGACCCAGCTGAAGCAGACGGCAACGGTGCCACCTTATGCGGCCGAGAAGGTGACGCAGTTATTTTGGACGAGGCTCAAAAATCGGCCGGGAATCGTCGTGCTTTCGCCCGCCGTAGCTGCCGCCAAGATCCTCGTTCAATCGAAGGTCGAGACGGCGAAGACCACGTCTGAGCGCCAGGCGGCGGACGTCGCCGCCGGCCTCAAGGCCGATGCCGCCTTGCTTGGACAGGTCCTGGTGTATCAGGAACGGTCTGGCGGCAAGTTGGGAGCAAATCCTTCCGCCACGGTCGGATTCGAGGTCAAAGCGGTCGCGTCGGACGGCCAAATACTCTGGATCGGCAACTACTACGAACAACAGAAGCCGCTGACACAGGATTTTCTCGGATTCATCCATCATGGAGGAGTATTTGTGACGGCTGAAGAATTGGCGCAGTACGGTGCTGACGAGGTGTTGAAGAAATTTCCATTCGGTACCGAAGGCGAGTAACGCATGGTGGTGATTCCCGCCATTGACATCAAGGACGGACGGTGTGTGCGTTTGCGTCAAGGCGATATGGCCGCGGAAACCGTCTATTCCGACGACGCGGCGTCGATGGCCCGGCGTTGGGAAGAGGCCGGCGCGCGCATAATTCACGTTGTCGACCTCAACGGCGCCGTCGAGGGAGAGCCGAAGAATTTCCCCCATATTGAAGCCGTGCGGAAGGCGGTGGGTGTCGAAGTCCAAGTTGGAGGCGGCATCCGAACGCTCTCAATGGTCCGCCAGTATCTCAACGCCGGTGTGTCGCGCATCGTACTGGGGACGGCAGCGTTGACCGACCGGAAATTGCTGGATGACGCGTGCGGGGAATTTCCGCGCCGGATTCTGTTGGGGCTGGATGCTCGGGACGGCCTCGTGGCTGTGAAAGGGTGGACATCCGTGTCTGAGACGACCGCAGTTGATCTGCTGAAACAGCTCTCCGGGTACCCGATCGGGGCCGTGATCTACACCGACATTGCAAGAGACGGGATGCTCGGTGGTCCGAATCTTATTGCGCTCGGGGAGATTGCCGCCCGTTCGCCGTTTCCGGTGATCGCTTCTGGAGGTATCTCTCGCATCGAGGATTTGCGGGCCGTAAAATCGCTTGAGCCACAAGTTGTCGGGGCAATTGTCGGCAAAGCCTTCTACGATGGCAAGCTCGACTATCGCACCGCGGTTGCCGCCCTACATAAGGAATCACGCCTGTAGGAATTCGACGATGTTGGGAGCAGCATGCTGACGAAGCGCATCATCCCCTGTCTTGACGTGAAAGACGGCCGCGTAGTCAAGGGCGTTAGTTTCGTCAATCTCCGGGATGCGGGAGACCCTGTCGAAGCGGCGATGGTCTATGATCGAGAGGGCGCGGATGAACTGTGTTTTCTCGACATCACGGCCTCGCACGAAAATCGCAAAACGATCATCGATGTTGTCGAACGCACGGCTGCGAGCGTCTTCATGCCTGTGACGGTGGGCGGAGGTGTACGGACGCTCGATGACATTCGCAATCTGCTTCGTGCCGGTGCGGACAAGGTGAGTATCAACACAGCCGCTGTCGAGCGGCCGGATTTTGTGAAGCAGGCTGCGGAGCGGTTCGGGACGCAATGCATCGTCGTGGCCATCGACGCGAAGCGGGCGGCGGCGCCTCATGCATGGGAGGTCTATACGCATGGAGGCAGGAAGCCGACAGGCATTAATGCGGTTCAATGGGCTTATCAGATGGAGCAGTTCGGGGCGGGGGAAATTCTGTTGACTAGCATGGATGAAGATGGTCGGCAGCGTGGGTATGACCTCGACCTGACGTCGGCGGTTTCCAACCGTGTCTCTATTCCGGTCATTGCCTCGGGAGGGGTCGGCACGTTGGAGCACCTCTACGACGGTTTCGTCACCGGAAAGGCGGACGCCGTCCTGGCCGCCTCGATTTTTCACTTTCGAACCTATACCATTCCACAGGCGAAGGCGTACCTTCGAGACCGGGGCGTACCGGTACGACCGCAGCCGGCTGGGCAGGTCGCGTAATGGCCGATGGACAGATGAAGTTCGACGAGCAGGGGCTGCTTCCGGCCGTGATTCAGGACTGGCTGGACGGGACCGTCCTCATGCTTGGTTACATGAACCAGGAGGCCCTCTCCCGGACCTTGGCAACAAAGTCAGTGCATTTCTGGAGCCGATCGAGAAGGAAGCTTTGGGAAAAGGGAGAAACGTCGGGTCATAAGCTGCTGGTCAAGGAATTCTTCATTGACTGTGATCGCGATACGATTTTGGTGAAGGCCCAGCCCACCGGACCGACCTGCCATACCGGCGAACGGGCCTG
>DASUXH010000122.1:0-3704 GCA_036378015.1 Nitrospira sp.
TCGTCGACCACGAACCCGGTGGCGATCGTCAACGCCATGAGGGACAGATTATCGAGACTATACCCGATGAGGTACATGACGGCGAATGTGCTGATCAAGGACACCGGTACTGCGACCGAGGGAATCAGCGTCGCCCGCACATCGCGAAGAAAAAAGAACACGACGAGAATTACGAGAAACACCGAGATCGCAAGCGTTCGTTCTACATCGTGCAGTGACGCCCTGATGACCGGTGTGCGGTCCACCACGACCGCGAGGTTCATGCTGCCGGGCATTGAGGCTTCCAGTTGAGGCAGGAGAGCTCGTACACGGTCGGCGGTTTCAATGATGTTGGCGCCTGGTTGGCGATAGATGACGATCAGCACGGCCGGGATGCCGTTCGCGAGACCTGTCGTCCGGATGTCCTCCACCGAATGCTCGACGGTCGCGATGTCCGAAAGCCTCACTGCCCGACCTTCACGGTAGCTCACGATCAACGGCAGGTAATCCTCCGGCTGTTCCAGTTGGTCGTTGACTCTGATTTCCCATGTGCGGGTTCCGTCATTAAGTTGACCTTTGGGACGGGTCACATTCGTTCGGCTCAGCACCTGCCGCACTTCGCCCAATCCGATGCCGTACTTGTTCAAGGCGGTAGGGTTCAGGTCGACGCGTACGGCCGGGAGGGAGCCGCCGCCCACATGTACGAGCCCCACACCCTCGATCTGCGTCAGTTTCTGTTGGAGGATGCTCGTGGCCACGTCGTACATTTGTCCCCGGCTCACGGTGTCGGAAGTCACCGACAGAATGAGGATCGGCGCATCGGCCGGATTCACTTTCCAATATTTTGGGTTGGTAGGGAGAGCTGCGGGGAGATCGGCTTTCGCAGCCGCGATGGCGGCTTGGACGTCCCGTGCGGCGCCGTTGATGTCCCGACTCAGATCAAATTGAAGCGTAATCGTTGTCGAGCCAAGTTGGCTCCCGGAGGTCATCTCGGTCACGCCGGCGATCCGAGTAAATTGACGCTCAAGAGGAGCGGCCACCGACGTCGCCATGGTTTCGGGGCTGGCTCCAGGCAGGTTGGCGCTGATATTAATCGTTGGGAATTCGACCTGAGGAAGCGCGGCGACGGGAAGAAATCGGAATGCGACGATGCCGACGAGCGTGACGCCGATCGTCAGAAGAGTGGTCGCGACAGGACGATGAATAAAGGTCGCCGTAACACTCATGCTGAACCGGGTGTCCATAGATTCGCCTGCGGCTCCGAGAGGCGGCGGGCGTTCACGCGGCGGGCCAAGCGGTCAAACGCCAGATAGACGACGGGCGTGGTATAGAGCGTGAGCGCCTGACTGACGATGAGGCCGCCGATGATGGCAATGCCGAGTGGATGCCGCAACTCCGAGCCGACGCCCGCCCCGATTGCCAAGGGCAGCGCGCCGAGGAGGGCAGCCATGGTCGTCATCATGATTGGCCGGAAGCGTAAGAGACAGGCCTCGTAAATCGCTTCCGCTGGAGGCTTTCCATCTTTGCGTTCCGCATCGAGGGCGAAATCGATCATCATGATCGCATTCTTTTTCACGATGCCGATCAGCAGAATGATGCCGATCAGGGCAATCACGCTGAAGTCGGTGTTGAACAGCATCAATGCCACCAGCGCGCCGACGCCGGCCGAAGGAAGCGTCGAGAGAATGGTCAGCGGATGGATATAACTCTCATAGAGGATGCCGAGTACGATGTACACCGTCACAAGCGCCGCCAGAATCAGCCACGTTTCGTTTCCCAAGGAGGCCTGAAATGCCTGCGCGGTACCCTGGAAGCTTCCGTGCACGCTCGGGGGCAAGCCGATGCGTTCCGCGGCCTGCTCGATCGCGTCGACGGCGTCGCCGAGCGAATAGCCCGGAGCCAGGTTGAATGACAGTGTGACCGAAGGGAACTGCCCTTGTCGGCTGATGACCAAAGGAGTAGTGGTCTCGGAAAACTGGGTAAACACATTCATGGGCACCTGGCCTCCGGTCAGCGAACGGATGTCCAGGAACTGGAGCGCTTGAGGGCCGCTCTGAAATTCCGGCATGACTTCGAGCACGACCCGATACTGATTCAACTGGGTAAACATCGTGGACACCTGTCGTTGGCCGAACGCGTCGTAGAGGGTGTCGACAATCAGTTGCGGGGTAATGCCAAGACGCGACGCCGTGCTTCGGTCGATCACCAGCAGCGAGGCCAGGCCCTGATCCTGCTGATCGCTGCTGACATCGCGCAGCCCCGGCAGCTTTTGGAGTTCTTCGACCAATAAGGGCGACCACCGGCCCAATTCCTTGGGGTCGGCGTCTTCCAAGGTGTATTGGTACTGCGTGCGGCTGACCCGGTCTTCGACCGTCAGATCCTGCATCGGCTGAAGGTACAGCGTGATGCCGTTGACGGCGGTTGCGGCCTGCTGCAGCCGTAGAATCACTTCCTGGGCACGCTCCCGGCGTTCGTCGAACGGCGTGAGATTGATCTGGAGCCGCCCGCTGTTGAGCGTCGTATTGACGCCGTCCACCCCGATAAACGAGGAAAGGCTTGCGACGGCCGGATCTGCAAGGATTGCCGCAGCCAGCGCCTGTTGGCGCTCGACCATGGCGGCGAAGGAGATGGATTGAGGCGCCTCCGAAATGCCGAGGAGGACGCCGGTGTCCTGAAGGGGGAAAAATCCCTTGGGGATGGCGACATACATCAAAATGGTGATTGCGAGGGTGAGGACCGCCACGGTCAACGTCGCGGGCTGGTGATTGAGCACCCAGCGGAGCGTCCGTCCGTAGGCAGCGATCGTCCGATCAAAAAGCGTCTGAGACCATCGATAAAATGCGTTCTGCTCCGTCTCGGGTTGGTAGCGAAGCAGGCGCGCACACATCATCGGCGTCAAGGTCAGCGAAACGACGGCCGAAATCACGATGGTCATGCTGAGCGTTACGGCGAATTCCCTGAACAGCCGGCCGACGACGTCGCCCATGAACAGGAGCGGGATCAGCACGGCAATCAGCGAAATGGACAACGACAGAATGGTGAAGGCGATTTGTTGCGATCCCTTGAGCGCGGCTTGCAGAGGCGAATCACCGCGTTCGATGTACCGTGAAATGTTTTCGATCATGACGATCGCGTCGTCGACGACGAATCCGGTCGAGATCGTGAGCGCCATCAAGGTGAGATTGTTCAGGCTGAATCCCATCAGATACATCGCGGCGAAGGTGCCGATCAACGACAACGGGACGGCTGCAGCAGGAATGACGGTGGCCGAAAGCGTGCGGAGAAACACGAAAATCACCATGACGACGAGCGCGACCGCGAGCATGAGTTCGAATTGGACGTCGCGGACCGAGGCGCGAATCGACGTTGTCCGATCGGTCAAGACGGTCACCTGCACGGAGGAGGGCAGGGTGCTCTGCAGTTGAGGCAGAAGTTTCTTGATGCGGTCGGCGACTTCAATGACGTTCGAGCCCGGCTGCCGCTGGATATTGACCAGCACGGCCCTGGTCTCATTCATCCAGGCCGCCTGTCTCACGTTTTCGACGTCATCGGTGACCTCCGCCACATCGGATACGTGCACCGGCCCGCCGTTACGGTAGGTAATGATGAGCGGCTCGTAGTCGCGACTCGACAGCAATTGGTCGGTCGCATTGATGATGGACGCGCGATGGGGACCGTCGAACGCGCCTTTGGCCTGGTTCACGTTCGCCGCAGCGACGGCCGCC
>DASUXH010000123.1:0-2625 GCA_036378015.1 Nitrospira sp.
TCGACACGTATTTTTTTTTCATGAGCAGCTGCGCAATGTGAGGCCGTCCGACCGATTCCGTGCCGGCCAACTCGCGAACTTCCTCGTACGTGACGTCCAGACCGGCTGCCCTGAGGCGCTCGATGATGAGCGGATTGCGACGGTGACGACTGGCTCTCAGCGTCCCCAGCCGCTCATTCAACACCGGGTCCTTCCAATCGAGACAATAGCCGAGAATATGGAGCTCGCTCCGGCCGTCGAAGGAGCTGATTTCAACACCGGGGATGACTTCGATGCCCAATTCCGGCCCCACCGACATGGCCTCGGGAAGTCCGCTGGTGATGTCGTGATCGGTGATTGCCAGCGCTGTGACGCTTGCTTTCTTTGCGAGCTTCAGGACTTCGGACGGCGGAAAGCTTCCGTCGGAATGAGTGGTATGAAGATGAAGATCAATACGGCTCACGGCGACCCATGCGTGAGAATGCCTTGACCGGGCTTTTGAGCCAGTAGTTGCGCTGTAAAGACAGACCCCATGCCGGAGCCTCCTTCGTGTTCGCCCTCGTCGTAGGAGAGAACGCGCAGCGAGGATGTCAGCCGAAGCAGTTCGTTTTGCGCCAGGCAGAACTCCCAGCGTCGAGGATGGCGGTAGCGGACATAGTTGTCGATCGTAAACGTTTCATAGAGTAAGACGCCCTGGGGTTTCAAAGCCTCCACTAACCAGGGGAAAAGCGGCCGGTGGAGGTAGAAGCAGACCACAATGGCGTCATACGTCTTCGGAGGAAATTCGGGCCGTTCCTCAGTCCTCCGCTCGAGGTCCACCTGCTTAACGTTGAGGCGGAGGCGCCGTTGGGCGGCGGCCGACGAAAGTTTTGCCAGACTTTCTTGGTCTCGATCGATGGCGTCGACTTCGAATCCCTGCGCGGCCAAATACAGCGAATGCCGCCCGCTTCCGCATGCCACATCGAGCACCCGGCCTTTGGGAAGACGGTGCAACTCTTGTGTCAGGAAGCGGGACGGCAGGAGGTCGGCAACCTGAGCATAATGGGCGGCACGGGGCCTGTCGAGTTTGATGCCGAGGGACCCTGCTTTTTGCGAGATCGGTGGAGACAGTTTCCGCAGCCAAAGGCGAGCGCGGCTGATCGGAAATTCAGTGAAGAGAAGAGTGAGAATCTTTTCGCCGAAAGTTTCCAGAAGGGCACAAACTTCTTGGCTCCCCAAGTCGACAATGCGCTGTACAACCTTCGCATAGTCGACTGTGTCGCCGAGATGACCGGACGAGGCCGCCGGGGCGGTTTCGCAATCCAGTTCAAGGTCAATGGCCATTGGTTGCGCCCGCTGGCGTTCCTCGGCTGTCGTCCCGCATCGCGTCTGAAATTCCAGCCGTTCGATCACAATCTTGTCCGCCATAAGTCTTCATTCTCTTGGATGAAAACGCCGTCTGTCAACCGACCGTAAGAAGGGGATTGTAAGATTTCCACCCTCTTATCTTCTCTCTCCTTTGTAGGGAAGGATGGAATGGCGTTTAGCGAGCTGTGCCGAGGCTCGGGCACGTTCGCACCCTCCCACCCCTGCCGCGCCGAGACGCGGCTTGTCCACAACCTGGTAAGCCGAGGCGGTCGTATTACGACGGCGAGCACTGTTCGATGGTCCGTTCGCATCAAGCTTGAACGGACCGAGTTGCGCAGCCGAGCAGAGGCGAACCACTGTACGGTCGAACTGAGGCACCGGAGCGTGGCGGCATTCCATCCTTCTAGTTACCGCCTTGACTCGCCCTTCTACGCCCTCATATAATTACCGATCGCCGCATTCTAACCAGCTGATTCACTGAAGGAAATGGCTGAGTTTACCCACTTCAACGAATCCGGCCGCGCGCGGATGGTCGATGTCGGTGCGAAGGCTCAGACCGAACGTGTGGCGACTGCTCAAGCCAAAGTCTATCTCCAGCCGGAAACCCTTGAAAAAATTCAGCGCGGCAAGATTGCCAAGGGTGACGTCTTAGCCGTTGCGCAAGTGGCAGGCGTGATGGGAGCCAAGAAGACTCCTGATCTCATTCCGATGTGCCATCCTCTGCTGGTCACGTCCGTCGACATCTCTTTCAAGGAAGAGTCTCAACCGGATCGAGAAGGCCGCTGTTCGATCACGGTGAGTGCCACCGCCAAGACCACCGGGCAGACGGGGATTGAAATGGAAGCCATGACCGCAGTCTCGGTGGCCGCCCTGACCATTTACGACATGTGCAAGGCGATCGACCGAGGGATGAGCTTCAGCGATGTCTGGCTTGTCTCTAAGTCCGGGGGCAAGTCCGGTTCCTACAATCGGGAAGACAGAGCGCCGCGGCGTCACGGCGAATGAGTCTACGCGCATGATCACGGTGAAGCTGTTCGGCATGACGAAGTCGCTTGCAGATAACCAGTCGAGTCTGACGTTGGCCTTGGGCAAGAACCAATCCGTGAAAAACGTCGTCGAACTCGTCAATAAGCGTTATCCAAAAATTGGCGAATTGATCTACAAAAAGAAGATCCTTGTGTCCGTGAACCATGAAATCGCGCATGAGGACACAAAGGTTCAGGAAGGCGACGAAGTGGCCCTCCTGCCTCCGTTCGCGGGCGGCGAGTCGGGTAAAGCGCACGTCCCGGCGTGCGCAGG